>CAQXTN010000050.1:0-12515 GCA_948916585.1 uncultured Oscillibacter sp.
CAAATCGGACAGGAAAACGGGAAACAGAAAATCGGGTCGGATGTGTCTCACTATGGATGCGAACCGAACGCTCTCCCAACTGAGCTACAGGCCCAAATACGATAACAAAAGATAGGTCATGAGAAAAGCCTTGGAAGCTGAAGTTCCAAGGCTTTTCTCTGTCCTGGTGGAGATAAGCGGGATCGAACCGCTGACCTCTTGAATGCCATTCAAGCGCTCTCCCAGCTGAGCTATACCCCCAGGTGTTCCGCATCAGAACAGTGATTATAATAGCAAAGACCGTCGGAAATGTCAAGTGGATTTTTCAGAAATTCCAAAAAAATTTTTCGCCCGGAAACGGGGCGGGGAAATCCCCCCGCCCCATCGCCTCAGCGCATGTCGCGGGCCACGCTGTCCACCGCCTGGTCCACCGCCGTGCCCAGCTTGTGGATTCCTTGATCCACCTGCTTCTTCACGGTCCGGCGGCTGCTCTGGGGGGCCATCATCCCCGCCACCGCGCCGGCGGCCATGCCGGCGCCGATGCCCAGGAAAAACCCGGTGCTCTTCTTCATCTTCATTCACTCCTTTTCCGTGCCACCACAGTTTGCCCGCCGGGAACGAAAAAATCCCCCGGACCATTTGCCAAAGCCCGCCAAATGCGGTATACTATGGAAAATCAATCTTTTCCGGGAGGAGCCGCCATGACCACCATCTACCTCATCCGCCACGCCGAGGCGGAGGGCAACCTCTACCGCATCGCCCAGGGCCAGCACGAGAGCAGCCTCACCGACCGGGGCTGGCGGCAGGTCCAGGCCCTGGAGCGCCGCTTTGCGGACATCCGCATCGACGCGGTTTACGCCAGCGACCTCTACCGCACCCGGGCCACCGCCACGGCCATCTACCGCTCCCACGGCCTGCCCCTCCACCGCTGCCCGGGTCTCCGGGAAATCCGCGTGGGGGACTGGGAGGGCCGGACCTGGGGGGACATCGCCCGCTCCGCGCCGGAGGCCATGGCGGACTTCGGCAGCCGCATGGACCGCTGGTCCATCCCCGGGGCGGAGACTCCGGCGGAGGTGCTGGCCCGGGTCAAGGCCGCCGTGGAGGACATCGCCCGGGCGAACCCCGGGAAAACCCTGGCCCTCTTCTCCCACGGCTACGCCATCCGCCTCCTGCTGGCGAACCTCCAGGGTATCTCCCTGCGGGACACCGGGGAGAAGTCCCCCACCGGGGACAACACCGCCGTGTCCCTGCTGGAGTGGGATGGGGAAGCCCTCCGGGTGGTCTGGCAGAACGACAACCGCCACTTAAAGGACCCCGCATATCTGGCGGGGGAGAAGCCCGGCCGGGCCAAGCGGGCCTTCGCCCTGGAGCCGGGGCTGTGGTTCCGGCCGCTGGAGGGCCCGGAGGCCGCGGAGCGTCTGGCCGCCGCCTGGGCGGAGGCGGGCGAGCAAGGGCCCGTCCCCGCCGCCTCCCTGACCCTGGAGGGCCTTTTAAACGAGGAGCCCGCGGGCCTTCTTCATTTAGCCCCGGAGACGGGGCGGATTCACCTGGCCTATATCCGTCCGGACTGCCGGAGGCGGGGCCTGGGAATCCAGCTCCTGGGCCAGGCGGTGCGGTACACCCGGGCCCAAGGCGGGGAAACGCTGTCCGCCCTTCCCGGCCGTCTGGGGGAGGCGTTCCTCCGGGACTGCGGCTTTGCCCCCCGGGGGGAGGCGGAGGGACGCCGCCTCTGGCAAAAGCCCATCGGCTTTGACCCCTCGATTTAAAGGGCGCGCTAAGACTTTGTAAATTCCTTGTCCGCCCGCCAAATTCCGGCAAAGTTAGCGTTGACAAAACGTGTATGATTTCCTATAGTGGTTTCACAGCTCATGGCTTCGTAAAAGGGAGTAGCTTACGTTCTAGACGTGGCGCGGCTCGTCATCACGATGGTTCACCGCCATCCGGGCCCGCTGAAAAGCGAGACTTTTATCCTGTGGGACAACTGCCGGGTTTCCGGCGCTGCCCCGGAGGATAGAGGTCTCGCTGAATTTTTGGAAAGCGGTGGATTGTATGGAAATTTGGATTACCGTGCTGTTGTTTCTCTTGGGCCTGCTCCTCATCATTAAAGGCGGCGACTGGTTTTTGGACGGGGCCGTGTGGATCGCGGAGGCCACCGGCGTGCCCCGGTTCATCATCGGGGCCACCATCGTCTCCCTGGCCACCACCCTGCCGGAGCTGACGGTCTCCCTCACCGGCACCCTCCAGGGGGAGGTGGATTTGGCGGTGGGCAACGCCGTGGGCTCCGTCACGGCCAACCTGGGGCTCATCCTGGGCATCTCCCTGGTGTGCATCCCCTCGGCGGTGAAGCGGGCGCAGTTCCAGCTCAAGGCCCTGCTGATGGTCTTTGGCGCGGCGCTGCTGCTGGTCCTCAGCCGGGGCGGCGTGCTGAAGGCCCTGCCGGGGCTGACGCTGTTTGTCATCTTCGGAGTCTATATCTGGAGCAACCTCCGGGACGCCAAAAGCGGCATGGCGGAGAACCGGGAGGCCCACCAAAAGGGCCGCACCGTCTCCCGGCGGCAGATGGTGGAAAAGCTGTTCCTCTTCGTCCTGGGCATCACGGCCATTGTCATCGGCTCCCAGCTTCTGATCAACTACGGAAGCGAGCTGGCCCTGCTGATGGGGGTCCCCGCCAGCATCATCGGCGTCACCATGGTGGCCATCGGCACCTCCCTCCCGGAGCTGGTGACCACCCTGACGGCCATCGCCAAGAAGGAAGCGTCCATGTCCGTGGGGAACATCATCGGGGCCAACGTCATCGACCTGACCATGATTCTCCCGGTGTGCTCCGCCGTCAGCGGCGGGGCGCTGACCATCGGGGCCCAGACTACGGCCTTGGATATGCCCGCCTGCCTTTTGCTGTGCTGCGTGGCGGTAATTCCGCCCCTGGTGACGGAGCGGTTCTACCGCTGGCAGGGCGTTTTGATGCTGGGGCTCTACGCGGGGTATGTGGCGCTGCTGGTGACCTGAGACAAAAGCCCCTTGGAAAAGGGCCTCCCGGCCCTGCCGGGAGGCCCCCCTCCCCAGCGCCCCCTCTCCAAGGGGGCGCTTTAGTCTGCCTTTGCCTCCACCTCCACGGGAAGGCCGTTGACCTCCACGTCCTCCCCGGCGGGGATGAGGAGGTACTTCCGCCCGTCGATGACGCGGGTCTCCACCAAATAGCTATAGGCCGGGTCCACGGAGATGGTGGCCTGCTCCGTTTTCACGTCGAAGCGCTTGGCGTCGATGAGGTTTTCCGGGTTCAGCGCCGCTCCGCCGAAGGCCTCGCCGCACTGGGCCTGAAAGGCCGCCGCCCGCTCCTCCGCCACGCCGCAGTCCCGGAGGATGCCCCCGATCTCCCCGGCGGAGAGGGCCAGGGGCTCCGCCTCCTTGTCCTCCTTATGGGTCTCGATCTTCTCCAGCAGCCGCCCATGGACCGCCTGGACCACCTCCAGGCTGCACGCGCCCTCCAGCGCCCCGGTAAGGGCCCCCTGAAACGCCTCCTTCTGTTCGGCGGCGGACATGGGGGGCTCTGTGCGGAATACGGCGTCCAGGAACTCCTGGTGAATTTGGTCTGGCTTCCGGGAGTAGAAGAGGGCGTTGTAAATGTTCGCCGCCCGGTCGTCGAAGGCGGGGAAGAGGAAGCCCAGCTCCGGGGCGGAGACCACCTGCCCGGCGGCGCAGCTGTGGAACTCGTTTTCCCCGGGGAAATAGCCCAGCTCCATTTTGCAGGTTTTCACCGGGCAGACGCTGCATAGGATGTAGGAGAACACCTCGTCCGACCCGTCGGGGTCGATCTCCCCGTCCCGGCCCCGGCGGGGCACGTCGTAGGCGTCGTGGGCCAGGAGGATCAAATAGTTGCTCTCCCCCATGTCCAGGGCGTCGATCACGGCGCGGTAGAAGGTTTCCCGGATTTCCCCGTCCTTCAGCCCGGACTCCCGGAGGGCGGAGAGAAGGCGGTGCTCGTCGCTGTCCGCCACCTGGGCGGTGGAGAACACCACGTCGATGAGGTGCTTCCCCAGGGTTCCGGAAAGGGACTTTTTCAGGAGGCTTAAGTACTTCTCCGCCTCCTCCAGGGGCATGTTCCCCAGGGACTCGTCCAGATAGGAGATGATCTCCCGGCTGGAGCCGTTGACATAGCAGCCGTAGACCCGGCTGACGGCGGATTTCTCCGGCCGGAAGCGGCGGCGGAGCTCGCTGACTTCTTTTCCATTCATGGCGTTACCTCGCAGTTTGGCGGCGGAGCCGCCGGGATATTCCGACAGTGTTGTCAAACATCTATTCTACTGGAAAGCGGCGGAAAATGCAACCGCTTTTTTCACCCCGGCCCAAGGGTGTAAATTTCCTGTAAAGAACGCCGGGATTTCTTGCGGAAGGGGCCGGTTTTGTGCTAAGATAGGCCATATTCCCAATTTTTGTTTCAAGAGGGGGCGGAGCGCGTGGGCAAGCTTGGACACTGGAGGGACCGGATGGGCCGGACCAAGACCATTCTGGGCGAGAAGGTCCGGGAGGCCCTGGCCTCCGTGCTGCCCATTACGGCCATTGTGCTGGTCCTCTGCCTCACCGTGGCCCCCCTGCCGGTGGACGTTCTGCTGGCCTTTCTGGCGGGGGCGGTGCTGCTGATTTTGGGCATGGGCTTTTTCACCCTGGGGGCGGAAGCCGCCATGACCCCCATCGGCGAGCAGGTGGGCACCCACATGGCAAACTCCCGGAAAATCTGGCTCATCGTCACCGTCAGCTTTCTCATCGGCGTGGTGGTGACGATTTCGGAGCCGGACCTCCAGGTCCTGGCCTCTCAGGTGCCGGGCATCCCCAACGCCGTGCTGGTGGGGGCCGTGGCCGCTGGGGTGGGCGTGTTCCTGGTGGTGGCCCTGCTGCGCGTTTTGTTCCAGATTTCCCTCCAGTGGCTGCTGGTGGGGTCCTATGCCGCGGTGTTTCTCCTGGCGGCCTTCTTTGTCCCCAAGGATTTTCTGGCGGTGGCCTTCGACTCCGGCGGCGTCACCACCGGGCCCATGACGGTGCCCTTTATCATGGCCCTGGGCCTGGGCGTCTCCTCCATCCGAAGCGACGAGAACGCCGCCCAGGACAGCTTCGGCCTGGTGGCCCTGTGCTCTGTGGGGCCCATTTTGGCGGTGCTCATTCTGGCTATGATCTTCCCCGCCTCCGGGGCCTATCACCCCACCTCCATGCCCCAGGCGGCGGACAGCCGGGAGCTGGGGGGCCTGTTCCTCTCCGCCTTCCCGAAGTACGCCGCGGAGGTATTCAAGAGCCTCTTTCCCATCGCCGCCTTCTTTGGCCTGTTCCAGGCGATCGCCCTGCGGCTGAAACGAAAGAAGGTCTTGAAAATCCTCATCGGCCTCCTGTATACTTATATCGGATTGGCCCTGTTCCTCACGGGGGTCAACGTGGGCTTCCTCCCGGCGGGCACATACCTGGGACGGCAAATCGCCGCCCTGCCCTTCAACTGGCTGCTGGCGCCCACCGGCATGCTGATGGGCTGGTTCATCGTCCAGGCGGAGCCGGCGGTCCATGTGCTGAACAAGCAGGTGGAGGAGATTACCTCCGGGGCCATTCCCGGCGGGGCCATGAGCGCGAGCCTCTCCATCGGTGTGGCGGTCTCCATTGGCCTTGCCATGGTACGGGTGCTGACGGGGGTGTCCATCTTCGCCTTTTTGGTGCCGGGATATCTTCTGGCGGTGGTCCTCAGCTTCTTCGTGCCGAAGATTTTCACCTCCATCGCCTTCGACTCCGGCGGCGTGGCCTCGGGTCCTATGACGGCCACGTTCCTGCTGCCCTTCGCCATGGGGGCCTGCGAGGCCCTGGGGGGCAGCATCGTTACCGACGCCTTCGGCGTGGTGGCCATGGTGGCGATGACGCCGCTTTTGACCATTCAGCTTCTGGGTCTTGCGTACCAGTGGAAGCTGAACAAGGCCCGGCTGGCCCAGGCGGCGGAGGACGAGGAGATCATCGACCTTGTATATTGAGCCTGCGCGAAGAAACGCTTTGGAGAAAGGGGGCCCGCCTGTGGACAGAGCCGACCTCATGATCATCATTACGGACCGGGGCCGGGGCGGGGAGTTCGCCGCCTGGTTCCAGGCCCAGGGGGCCACGCTGGTGCTCTCCGCCCTGGGACAGGGCACCGCCGCCACGGAGGTGCTGGACTACCTGGGGCTGGAGGCCACGGAGAAGGCGGTGCTGCTGCTGGCGGCCCCCCGGTCGGGGCGGCTGGCGCGCAAGGCGGCCCGGGAGCTGTGGCTGGACGTGCCGGGGCGGGGCATTTTGATGGCCGTGCCCATCTCCAGCGTAGGCGGGGCCCGGGCCAGGGACTATCTGCTGTCATGGCGGGGGGAGGAGGACGACATGGATAGGGAAATCACCCACGAGCTCATCGTGGTCATCGCCAACCGGGGCCACACCGACCAGGTGATGGACGCCGCCCGCTCCGCCGGGGCCGCCGGAGGCACCACCATCCACGCCAAGGGCACCGGGACGGAGCTGGCCCGGAAATTCTTCGGCGTGTCCCTGGCGGCGGAGAAGGAGATTGTCTTTATCCTGGCCAAAGAGGCGGACCGAAAGCCCATTATGAAGGCGGTCATCGCCCAGGCGGGGATGCAGACCAAGGCCCAGGCCGTGGTATTCTCCCTGCCGGTGACGGACCTGGCGGGGCTGCGGCTGCTGGAGGAGGACGGGGAGTCCTGAAAGAGAAGCGATCGCCGCAAACGAAAAGCCTCCTTTTAATAAGGAGGCTTTTTCTTCTGATTGGAATGGAACTGGAACGGCCGCGCCTATGAGGGCGCTCTTACGCCTGCAAGTTGATCTCCCCGCCTACGGAGGGCTCCGGGGCGGACAGCGCGGCGCTCTCCGCCGCGTATTGCCGGGCCACCGTTTCCATGGAGGGCTGGATGGAGGCCCCCAGCTTCTGTGCCTGCTCCCGCAGCTCCATGTCCACGGCGGCGATGTGCGCCTGCATCCGATTGTCCACTTCCGCCTCCCGGAGATAGCCGGATTCCCGGATCCGCCGCATGGCCTGCTTGCGCGAAAGCTCCTGCTTCTGGCGGCGGGCCTCCCGGCTCCGCTTCTCCTGTATCAGTTTTTTCTGCCGGGCCTGCTCCAGCTTCTCCCGGTTCAGGTCCCGGTTTTTCTTCCCCGACCGCTGGACAGCCTTCTGGAGCTGGTTGATGGCGGCCTGAATCCGCTTGGCGTTGTCCGGGTCCGTCCGCTTGGCGCTCTGGAGCCGGACAATCTGCCGCCGGGCGTATCCGGCGGCGGCGTTGACCTCCGAGGACCGTTTCGCCCGGGCCAGCCGGGCGTACGCCTCTATGGGCGCGTCGCCGTAGCGGGGCTTGGGCTTGATGGAATTGAGTTTGTCCCGGGCGGCGTCGGCCTTTTCCTTCGCGTCCCGCATCATCTCGTAGAGGTCGGGACCGCTGTCCTTCTTCTCCGCCGCCTGAGCGGCGCTCTGGCCCTGCCAGGAGGAGGCCGAAGAAGCCGCCGCGCCGCTCACCTGCATGTTGCCCATAGCGGGGCCTCCTTTCTTAATGGCGGGGCGTTACGCCCGCGGATTCATGCTCAGCGCCCCGAGCTGGGGGAAGCGGCTGAAGTAGCCGCCTGGGTAGACCTGGAGATTCTTCAAAAAGCGGTTCACGGCCTCGTCCAGGACCATGCGGCGGAACTCGCCGTAAAAGGTCTCCTGAAAAGCGGGGCCCATCATCCCGCCCCATAGAGGCATGGGGTATCCCCGGTCCTTACAGGCGTCCATAAGCCGGCCGGACAGGCTCCGGCAGCTATCGGCCAGCTCCTCCGCTGAAATCCTTCCGTCAAAAAACCTGCCGATGGCCGCCTCCGCCTGGCCGTATACCTCCCGCTTCACATCGGAGATTACGGGGCTTTTGTCCATAGCGAGGTCGCTGAACTCCGCCCGGGGAGGGCTTCGGGTGTACGTTATCTATAATTACTATATCGGCACAACGCCGAAAAAGTGAAGGGCGCGCCGGAAATTTTTGGCGCGCCCTCCCCTTGCTCCGATTTCCGGTAGATTTTTTCCGAAAACCATGGTATGCTGTACTATCATCTCTCCGAAAGGAGGCCCGTTCATGACCTTACCCGAACTCCTGGCGGCATACCCCGCCGCCGGGCTTTTCTATACGTCCTTCGTCCGCTTCCTCTTTCCCATCCTGGCGGGGGCCATCCTCTATCGGGCCATCCGGTCCCTCCTCCGCCTCCCCCACACGCCGGAGACCTGGGGCCAGCTGAGCCTCCCCGGCGGGGGCTCCGTGCCCCTCACCCACTGGGAGAACATCCTGGGCCGGGGGAAGAGCGCCGACGTGCGGCTGAACTATCCCAGTGTCTCCCGCCAGCACGCCGCCCTGTGCCGGAATGAGGAGGGGGAGTGGACTCTTTACGACCTGGATTCCAAGGGCGGCGTCCTCCTCAACGGCGAGAAGGTGGAGGGCTCCGCCCCCGTCAAGATGGGAGACGCCATCAGCCTAGGGGGCGTGCCGCTGCTGTTTTTGCCCCAGACCGTGGAGGAGCGGGAGGAGCTGGCGGAAAAGCGCCGGGCGGAGCGCCCCGCTGCCATGTGGCCCTCCTTCCTCTGGCTGACGGTGTTTCAGCTCCTGGCCTGCGTCCAGCTGATGGTAGCCGCCGGGGGAGAGGCCTCCCCCGCCGTTCCCCTGGCCTTCTTAGGGCTGACGGCGGTGATGTGGCTCTACGCCGCCGTCCTGCGGCTCAGCCGCTGCGTGGGCTTTGAGATGGAGACCATCGCCTTCTTCCTCTCCACCCTCTCCCTGGCGGTAACGGCCTCCAGCGCGCCGGGGAGCCTCTTTAAGCAGCTCCTGGCGGTAATCCTGGGGCTGGGGCTGTTTCTCACCCTGGGGCTCTTCCTCCGGGACCTGGGCCGGGTCCAGCGGAACCGCTGGCTTCTGGCGGCGGCCTCCATCGGCCTTTTGGCCGTGACGCTGGCGCTGGGCAGCCGGAAGTACGGCGCGGTGAACTGGATTTCCCTGGGCCCCCTCAGCTTCCAGCCCTCGGAGATCGCGAAGATCTGCTATATCTTCGCCGGGTCCGCCACGCTGGAGCGGCTGTTCCGCAAGCGGAACCTGACCCTCTTCATCGTCCTCACCGGCGTCTGCGTGGGCCTTCTGGGGCTGATGAGCGACTTCGGCACGGCGGCGATTTTCTTTGTCACCTTCCTGGTGCTGGCCTACCTCCGCTCCGGGGACTTCGCCACCCTCTCCCTCATCTGCGGCGGGGCGGTGTTCGGCGCGGGGCTGATTGTGAAGTTCAAGCCCTACATTCTGGACCGCTTCGCCGCCTGGGGCCACGCCTGGGCGGACGCCTCCGGCCGGGGCTACCAGCAGACCCGCACCATGTCCGCCGCGGCCTCCGGGGGGTTGCTTGGCATGGGGGCGGGGAACGGCTGGCTCCACCGGGTTCCGGCGGCGGACACGGATTTGGTCTTTGGCATGCTCTGCGAGGAGTGGGGGCTGGTGATTGCCTTTTTCGCCGTGGGGGCCATCGCGGCCCTGGCGTTCTTCACGGTCCGGGCCTGCCGGGCGGGGCGGAGCAGCTTTTACTGCCTGGCCGCCTGTGCCGCCGGGTCCCTGCTGGTGTTTCAGACCTGTCTGAACGTGTTCGGGTCGGTGGACATCCTGCCGCTGACGGGGGTGACCTTCCCCTTTGTCTCCAACGGCGGCTCCGCCATGATCTCCGCCTGGGGTCTGCTGGCCTTTCTGAAGGCCACGGACACCCGGGAGCACGCCAGCTTCGCGATCCGGCGTCAAAAACCGCGCTCCACTCCGCCCGGCTGAAAGCCGGGCATCCGTTCCGCTCCGTTTCCTCCGCCTCCTTCAAGGGGGAGCGGGCTCCCCCTTGAGCATCCCCCACCCCCTGCGGGGGGACGAGGGACGGGGGACGAGAGACGGGAGACGATGGATGAGAGACGAGGGGACGGGAAAGGGGGATTTTCATGAAGAAAATTGAAAACCGGGCGGTGGTTTGCTTTCTGCTGGCTTTGGCGCTGGCGGCGGGGATGGTCTTTTTCCTCTTCCGCTATCTGACCCAGGGGGGAAGCTGGGCTTCCGCCGCTTTTAACCGCCACCTTTACAACTCCCAGGGCCAGCTGACCGCCGGGACCGTGCTGGACCGGGACGGGGATGTGCTGTCCTCCGCGGAAAATGGGGAGCGGACTTACTATGACAGCGAGGTGGTCCGCAAGGCTACGCTCCACGCTGTGGGGGACCTTCAAGGGAACATCGGGGCTGGGGCGCTGAACGCGTTTGCGGACCGGATGACGGGTTGGAATCTGATCAACGGGGCCTTTGGCGCGGACCGGGGCGGGGAGCTGACCCTGACCCTTGACGCCCGGTACAATTACGAGGCCTATCAGGCCCTGAACGGCCATGCCGGGACAGTGGCGGTGTACAACTACAAGACCGGGGAGGTTCTCTGCATGGTCTCCGCCCCCAGCTACGACCCGCTGAATGTCCCGGAGGACATTGAGACCAACGACCGCTGGAAGGGGGCCTATGTGAACCGCTTCTTGTCCTCCGTTTTTACCCCCGGTTCCGTTTACAAGACCGTCACCCTGGCGGCGGCGCTGGAGAACCTGCCGGGTCTGGAGGCCCGGACCTGGGAGTGCGCCGGGTCCGTCCAAATCGGGGAGGAGACGGTTATCTGCTCCGGCGTCCACGGGGAGCAGGACATCGCCGCCGCTTTTGCCAACAGCTGCAACGCCGCCTTTGCGGACATCACCGTGGAGCTGGGGGCGGAAACCCTGCGGAAGTACACGGAGCAGGCGGGCCTTACCTCCGCCTATCGCCTGGACGGCCTGACCACCGCCAAGGGCGCCTTTGACTGGAACCTCACCCAGGGCCGCCTGGGCTGGGCGGGGGTGGGCCAGGACAAGGACCTGGTGAACCCCTGCGCCCTGATGGTCTACATGGGGGCCGTCGCGAACGGCGGCAGGGCGGCGGAGCCTTATCTGATTCTCAAGACCAAAAACGGCCTGGGGATTCCCTCCCTGCCCCGCTGGACCCGCAAAACGGGGACCCTCGTCGACATGGGCACGGCGGGAAAACTGGCGGAGCTGATGGCGGGGAATGTGGAAAAGACCTACGGCAAGAGCCGCTTCCCCAACATGGACCTCTGCGCCAAGTCCGGCACCGCCGAGGTGGGAGAGGGGCTGGCCCCCCACGCCTGGTTCGCCGGGTTCCTGCGGAACGAGGACGCGCCCTATGCCTTCGTGGTTCTGGTGGAAAACGGCGGCGGCGGCAGCAGCGTGGCGGGAAACGTGGCGGCCCGGGTGCTGGACGTCATGGTCAATGGCTACGAAAAGTAATACGAACAGAATTTTCAAGAGGATAATCAACGGAGGGTATACAAATGAAGCATAAAAACTCCCTGCTTTTGCAGGGTGTGAAGCAGCTGAATCGGGGGGCCATTGTGTCCGGCCTGGGATTTTTGCTGTATCTGGGGGCGGCCGCGCTGGGGCGGCGGCACGCGGCGGAGATTCTGTCCATGGTCTTTGCCCTGGTTTCTTTGTACGTGTTCGCCTCCGCGGCGGCGGGGCGGCTGAAGGACAAGGAGGCGGTGAGCTACAGCCTCCTCTGGGGCACGGGGGCCCTGGCGATGCTGACCTGCCTGTGCGCCCTGGTAACCCTCCGGCAGCGGCTGGGGGGCTGATCCTGGGACGCCTTTGAAAAATTTTCGCGGGCGGCCGGATCAGCGGGAAAGCCTCAGCATACCATGTGGAAGCTGGGGTAATAATCTGATTTTCAGCTCGCGAAGAATCGCCTTGGCTTTAGACCGCGTATTTTCGATTGGATTCCAATCAGGGCTGCGGGCTGGCAGGCGCAGTAATTTCATGCCAGCCCTCCGCAAAAGCGTCTGGACCTCTTTGGCATGATGCGCGCGCATATTATCCATGACGGCGATATCCCCTTCACGCGGCGTGGGAATGAGCGTATTCTTGAGATAGTCCAAAAATTTTTCGCGGGTTGTTCCACCTCCGTAAATCGTATAGGCAGTCCCACCGTTGCGTCTTACGGAGGAAAGAATCGTGGTATTGGCAGGCGTATTCAAGGGAGTCTTGTCTACGGACCGCTCCCCGCCAATTGCCCGTCCATCAGGTTTCATAATGTAAGGGCGGACCTGCGTGTCCGCCCTTTTCCGTGACGGCAAATTTTTCGATAGAAGCCCCCCCTCTTTGTGGGGCCTGACCCCCAGGTCAGGCCATTCCCCCAGAGACTGCCCTTCTACCGACAGAACACCCTGTAGGGGCGGACCTATGTGTCCGCCCTTCTGCCGGAAGCGCCAGGTCCCCGGGGGAAGGGCGCGGGTCCGCCCCCGCGCCGTATTCCCCCAAAACCCACGATCAAAAATATAAAAATTTCTCTTGACAACTTTCCTTGTCAGTGCTATTCTGCGATTGACAATGATACTTGTCAATCTGACAACCGCTCTTGTCAAAGAAAGTCTGCAAATAAAAAGTCAATAGGAAAATGAGAAAAATTTATAAGGGG
>CAQXTN010000051.1:0-12351 GCA_948916585.1 uncultured Oscillibacter sp.
ACTGGTCCCCCGTGGACTGGTACAACGGCGGCATGGAGCACACCACCCTCCACCTGCTGTACAGCCGCTTCTGGCACAAGTTCCTCTATGACATCGGGGTCGTGCCCACCAAGGAGCCCTACGCCAAGCGCACCAGCCACGGCATGATTCTTGGCGAGGGCGGCGAGAAGATGTCCAAGTCCCGGGGCAACGTGGTGAACCCCAACGACATCGTGGCCCAGTACGGCGCGGATACTATGCGCCTGTATATCATGTTCGTGGGCGACTTCGAGCAGGCGGCCATCTGGTCCACCGAGGCGGTGAAAGGCTCCAAGCGCTTTTTGGACCGGGTGTGGAACCTGGCGGAGAGCGCCAAGGACGACCCGAACCCCTCCCCCGCCAACGAGGCGGTTCTCCACCGGACCATTAAAAAGGTCACCGGGGACATTGACAGCCTGAAAATGAACACGGCCATCGCAGCCATGATGACGGCGGTCAATGAACTGACGGCCAACGGGGTCACCAAGGGGGACATGCGGACCCTGCTCCAGCTGCTGAGCCCCTTCGCCCCCCATATCACCGAGGAGCTGTGGGAGCGGTTCGGCTTCGCGGCGGAGACGGGGAAGATGTGCTGCCAGAGCCAGTGGCCCGTCTACGACGAGCGAAAGACCGTGGCGTCCGCGGTGGACTTCGCCGTCCAGGTGAACGGGAAGCTGAAGGGGACGGTCACCATGCCCACGGACAGCGAGGGGGCGGCGGTGGTAGAAGCCGCCCTGACGGTGGAGAAGGTGCGGAAGGCCACGGAGGGGATGAAGGTGGTCAAGACCATCTTTGTCAAAAACCGGCTGGTGAATTTGATTGTGAAGCCCCAGTGAGGGGGCTGGTACTCGACCTTGCGGGCGGGGAGGATTGGATGCCAGCGATGGCTGGTTCATTGCCCCCCCCCATGTCGTCGGAAGAAACTCCGCCCACTCCGTCCCCGCCTAACGGCGAGGACCGCGCTCCGCTCCGTTCCTTCCTCCTCTCCCCACGCGGCAGGCCGCGCGGGGGACGGGGGACGCGCAAGACGCGCCACCGGTTTTTACGAATGTCTCCAGTCCGCGGCGTAGTGCTGGCGGGGGTTTTAGAGGTTGACGCAAGGCCCGCCGTCCGCTCCTCGCCGCCGCTAATCCGGCGGTTGGGGGAGGAGCCGGGAGGCTGGAAGGAGATTTGGCAATATGGCAAGGCAGTTAAAGAAGCGGCCCATTGAAAAGGAATTGAAATTTCTGGCCGATTTCGAGATATACGGCGTACTCCTGTTCGTGGGGCTGTATTTCGCCACAAAGTATGTGGTTGGCATGGACGTTGGGGAAAAACCGTTCCGGCTGAATTGGGTTTCCTTTTATCCGCTGTTGGTATTTTCCGTCATTGTCCTGGAGGGGAGCTTCTATTGGCGCAACAAGCTGAACATGGTGAGGCGAAAAAAGGCCCTCGGCGCCCTTGAAATCGGCAGGATTTATCACAAATTAAGGTGGCTCAATGTCGCGCTGCTGGCGGGATATCTGCCGCTGGCGATTGCCGCGGCTCTCGCGGAGGCCGATTTATCCGGGAGAATCGCCGGGGGCCTTCTGTACCTTATGGCGTTGATCGAGCAGATCAATTACTTTCACATCCGGCTTTCCTATGAAACGGTGAACGGCACCCTTCTCGTGGTCGAGCCTTTGAGAAAACTGCTCACCGGAACTGGAGAGCGTTCGCGCCCGCGGAAGGATATTGACGCTTATCTGGGCCTTGGCTGAAACATGACAAAACGCCCAAACGGCGGCATAGGCAGGCAAAGGACCCCGTCCACGGACGGGGTCCTTTTTCCGCAGGGGAGTTACTTCTTCGGCTCCTCGGACTCAAACACCGCCTTGGCGCTGGCGGCAAGACCCGCCAGGCCCTGGAGCTCGCTGGGAATGATGATTTTCGTCGCCTTGCCGTCGGCCACCTTCTGCATGGCCTCCAGGGCTTTCAGCTTCACCACCTGGTCGTTGGGGGCGGCGTCGTTCAAAAGCCGCAGGGACTCCGCCAGGGCGGTCTGGACCCGGGTGATGGCCTCGGCCTCCGCCTCGGCGGCCATGATGCGGGCCTGCTTCTCGCCCTCGGCCTGGAGAATCGCCGCTTCCTTGGCCGCTGTGGCCCGGAGAACGGCGGCCTCCTTCTCGCCCTGAGCGACCAGCACCTGGGACTCCTTCTGGCCCTGGGCCTGAAGGACGGATTCCCGGCGCTCCCGCTCGGCCTTCATCTGCTTTTCCATGGCGCTTTGGATGTCCTTGGGGGGGGATGATGTTTTTCAGCTCCACCCGGTTGACCTTGATGCCCCAGGGGTCCGTGGCCTCGTCCAGGATGGCCCGCATCCGGGAGTTGATGACGTCCCGGCTGGTGAGGGACTGCTCCAGGTCCATGTCGCCGATGATGTTCCGCAGGGTTGTGGCCGTCAGGTTCTCAATGGCGTTCATGGGGTGCTCCACGCCGTAGGTGTAGAGCTTGGGGTCCGTGATTTGGAAATAAATCACCGTGTCGATCTGCATGGTGACGTTGTCCTTCGTGATGACGGGCTGGGGCGGGAAATCCGCCACCTGCTCCTTTAAGGACACCTTTTTGACCACACGCATGACAAAGGGCACCTTGACGTGCGGGCCCTGGTTCCAGACGGCGTGGAACTGGCCCAGCCACTCCACAACATAGGCCCGGGACTGCTGGACGATATGGACATTGGAAATGATCAAAATGACCAGCAGGACGATGACGACGGAAACAGGAATCCACCACATTACTTTCTTACCTCCACTTTCTCTGAATATTGGACCAGGAGCTTCACGCCCTCGATCTTCTGTACCTTCACCTGGGTCCCGGCGGGAATGGCGGCGCCGTCGGCGCTGCGGGCGGTCCAGGTTTTGCCGTCCACATAGACGGCGCCGGAGGCCCGGTCATTGTCCACAGCCTCCGTAACCTTGGCCACCATGCCCAAAACCCGGTCGGAGTTGGTGGGGATACGGGGCCTGGTCATGAAGCGCCGGACCAGGGGCCGCGTGGCGGCCAGCGCCAGCGCGGACACCACGGCGAACACCAGCGCCTGGGTCGCCTCCGGAGAGAGCCCGCCCAGGGCCCAGCCGGACATGCAGGTGAAAAGCGCCGCCAGGGACCCGGCCACGAACCAGATGGAGATCATGCTCTCCGTGACCACCTCGGCCACGCCGAAGAGAACGATGGCCCCCAGCCAGAGCCAAATAAACACGCTCATAGAATGCCTCCTTTCCAATCGGCCTCAGCTTTCTTATTCAGTATAGCATATCCGCTATAGAAAAAGTGTTTCAATTCAGTAACAATTCACAAAGGGGACCTGAACCCCTTCCGGCGGGAGTTGAAAAGGCCGGAAACTCCTGTTATACTGAGACAGCAGAATCGAAAAGGAGGGACTTCCTGTGACCTTAACCATCCCCTGCCTCCTGGGCTTAGAGGCCCTGGTGGCCGACGAGATCAAGCGCCTGGGCCTGGCCGGCGTCCGGGCGGAAAACGGCCGGGTCCACTGCGAGGGGACCCTGGCGGACATCCCCCGGCTAAACATCGGCCTGCGCTGCGGGGCCCGGGTGCTGATGGAGCTTGGGAAACCTTTCCCGGCCCCGGACTTTGAGGCCCTGTTCCAGGGGGTCCTGGCCCTGCCCTGGGAGGACTTCATCCCCCGGGAGGGGGAATTCCCCGTGAAGGGCTACTCCTTGAATTCCGCCCTCCACTCCGTCCCCGCCTGCCAGGCCATTGTGAAAAAGGCCGCCGCCCGGAGGCTGGGGAACGCCTACGGCCGCGAGACCCTGCCGGAGACGGGAAGCCGCTATCAGATTCAATTCGCCATCATCAAGGACCGGGCCTCCCTGTACCTGGACACCTCCGGCGAGGGGCTCTACAAGCGGGGCTACCGGGCCCGGAATATGGGCGCGCCCCTGCGGGAGACCCTGGCGGCGGCGCTGGTGATCCTCTCCCGCTACCGGGGGAAGGACCCCTTCCGCGATCCCTTCTGCGGCTCGGGCACCATTCCCATTGAGGCGGCGCTCATCGCCAAGAACCGGGCCCCGGGCCTGGACCGGCGCTTTGCCGCCCAGAAGTGGAAGTCCATGGACCCCAAGCTGTGGATGGACGCGGCGGAGGAGGCCCGGGACAAGGAGTTTCGCGGGCGCTACGACATCTGGGGCGGGGACATC
This sequence comes from uncultured Oscillibacter sp., assembly GCA_948916585.1. Classification (GTDB taxonomy): domain Bacteria; phylum Bacillota; class Clostridia; order Oscillospirales; family Oscillospiraceae; genus Oscillibacter. Next base: position 4,197 of record CAQXTN010000051.1, read on the forward strand.
GACCCGGCGGCGGTGGAGCTGGCCCGGCACAACGCGGCCCTGGCGGGGGTGGAGGACTGCGTGCGCTTTGAGGAGGCGGACGCGGGGAAATTTCGCGGCGGCGGCGAGTACGGGCAGCTGGTGACGAACCCGCCCTATGGCGAGCGGCTGCTGGAAAAGGAGGAGGCGGAGGCGCTGTACCGGGCCTTTGGGAAGGCGCTGGAGGACCTGCCGCCCAAATGGCGGGTGATTGTGCTGAGCTCCCACACGGAGTTCGAGCGGTGCTTTGGCCGCCCGGCGGACAAGAAGCGCAAACTCTACAACGGGATGCTAAAATGCGACGCGTTTTTCTATGGGCGCTGAAAAAGGGGGCGGGAATTTTCCCGTCCCCCCTTGCAACGGCGGAGAAAGTGTGGCATAATAGGAAAGGTTTATGCAGCGGTATCGAAGTGGTTATAACGGCCCTGACTCGAAATCAGGTGTACCCGCAAGGGTACCGTGGGTTCGAATCCCACCCGCTGCGCCAGCTCAGAAATTCCCCTTACCGCCGCGCTTCCCGCCCCGAAGGGGCGGAAAGCTCCGCCGGACGGGGAATTCCTTCGCCTTCACCCGCGAACCGCTTTGCTGGGTTCGCGGGTGATTTTTTTGCGGGGGACGAAGGACGGGGGTAAGGGGGTAAGGCCGCTTTGCTCCGCTTGCGGCGGCGGTTGTGGGATTTGTAGAAAATTCCTTGTGTAAAATAGGCGTTTTGTGGAATTTGGCGGAAGGCGCTTGACAAGGTTCACCTTTCCCGATATACTGCGGTCTGTAAATACTGGCTTGTATAAGTTCATGATTGGATGAGCGTTTCTACCAACTGCCGTAACAGTTGACTACAAGTTTTTGGGCCTGGCCCTGAAACTTGTGGTCTTTTTGTTTCGGCGGTTTTTTGTTTTCCCCCGCCGGCGGAGGAAGGCCGCGGCTCTCCAATACCAGCGGACGCTTTGTGCGCACATGGCGGCTGCTCACGCGCTTATCCTGCCCGTATGATCTCACGCGGAAACCGCGTATTTGGGAGGCAACGCATGAGCAGTCTTTTTGTGAAAAACGCCTCGGCCATCGTCACCTGTGACGAACAGGATACCGTACTGGAAAACGCCGGTATTCTCATTCGGGACGGGGCCGTGGCCTATATAGGGGCTGAATCCCAGGAGGCGGACGAGGTCCTGGACGCCTCAGGCTGTATTGTCTATCCGGGACTCATCAATACCCACCATCATCTCTACCAGACCTTCAGCCGGAACCTGCCCCAGGTGCAGAACATGGAGCTGTTCGACTGGCTGAGGACGCTGTATGAGATCTGGAAGAACCTGGACGGCGACGCAATTTACCACAGCTCCGTCGTGGGCATGGGGGAGCTGCTGAAAACCGGCTGCACCACCGTCTTTGACCACCACTACGTCTTCCCCGGCGGGGCCGGGGACCTGCTGGAGGCCCAGTTTGCCGCCGCCGGGGACCTGGGGGTGCGGATGGCCGCCTCCCGGGGGAGCATGGACCTGAGCAAAAAGGACGGCGGCCTGCCTCCCGACAGCGTGGTCCAGACCGTGGATGAAATTCTCCGGGACTGCCGGAGGGCGGTGGAGAAGTACCACGACCCCCGGCCCCTCTCTATGCGGACAGTGGCCCTGGCCCCCTGCTCCCCCTTCAGCGTCTCGGCGGAGCTGCTGCGCCAGTCGGCCATTCTGGCCCGGGATCTGGGGGTCCGGCTTCACACCCACCTGTGTGAGACGAAGGACGAGGAGCGTTACGTCCTGGAAAAGCACGGAAAGCGGCCCTTGGCCTATATGGAGGACCTGGGCTGGGTGGGCCCGGATGTGTGGTATGCCCACGGCATCCACTTCAACGATGAAGAATTGAAGCTGCTGGCGGACACGGGCACGGGCGTCGCCCACTGCCCCATCTCCAACATGAAGCTCTCCTCCGGCGTGTGCCGGCTTCCCGAGATGCTGGAGCTGGGGGTTCCCGTGGGCCTGGCTGTGGACGGCAGCGCCAGCAACGACGGGTCTAATCTTCTGGAAGAGCTTCGAGCGGCCTATCTGCTCCACCGGCTCCGCTCCAGTGAGAGGGCCCCCAGCGGGTACGACCTGCTGAAAATCGCCACCCGGGGCAGCGCCCGGGTGCTGGGCCGGGAGGACATCGGCTCCTTAGAGCCCGGCAAGGCCGGGGATCTGTTCCTGATCCGCCGGGACCGGCTGGAGCTGGTGGGGGCGGACCTGGACGTCAAGTCCATGCTGGGCACCGTGGGCTTCAAGGGCTCGGTGGATTACACGGTGGTGAACGGCCGGGTCGTGGTCAAGGACGGCCGCCTCACCGGCATCGACGAGGAAAAAGCGGTCCGAGAAGCCCGGACCTGCTGCCAAGCGTATTTGAACCGCTGAGTGTATTTTAAAAATCACTCCGCGGGTCTCCCGCGGAGCTACGGGAGGAACACAGCATGAACGCTGATCGAAAAAACACCCGCGAACAGGACCGGAAAATGGTCTACGAGCTGGACGGCCGCCCCAGCCTCTCCACGGCGGTCCCTCTGGGCCTCCAGCATGTGCTGGCCATGTTCACATCAAACCTGGCCCCCATCCTCATCATCGCCGGGGTCTGCGGCCTCTCCGGCGCGGACACGGTGACCATGGTCCAGTGCGCCATGTTTGTCTCCGGCCTCACCACCTTCATCCAGCTCTATCCCCTGCGCCTGGGGAGCCGCTATCAGGTGGGAGCCCGGCTGCCCATCGTCATGGGCACCTCCTTCACCTTCGTGCCCACCGCCTCCGCCGTGGGCGCGGCGGGCGGCATCGGGGCCGTGCTGGGAGGCTGCCTGGCGGGCAGCCTGGTGGAGGTCTTTATGGGCTTTTTCTACAAGTACATTCGCCGTTTCTTTCCGCCCCTGGTGGTGGGCTGCACCCTGGTGACCATCGGCGTGAATCTGCTGGGCATCGGCGTGGACTACTTCGCCGGCGGAGCCGGGGCGGCGGACTACGGCTCTTTGAAAAATCTGGCCGCGGCCTCCTTCGTGCTGGTCATCGTCATTTTGCTCCAGCGCTTTGGGAAGGGCCTGGCGAAAAACGCCGCCATCCTCATCGGCCTGGTGGCGGGCTATGTCCTGGCGGCAGTTTTGGGCATGGTGGACACCACCTCCATCGCGGACGCGGCCTGGTTTGGCCTGCCCCTGCCCATGCAGTTCCAGCTGACCTTCCAGCCCGCCGCCATCATGAGCTTTGCCGCCCTGTTCGTCACCTCCGGTCTGGAGACCATCGGCAACACCTCCGGCATCACCATGGCGGGCTTTGACCGGGAGGCCACGGAGCGGGAGACCTCCGGCGCCATTTTGGCGGACGCCCTGGGCTCCACCACCGCCGCGCTGTTCAACGCCCTGCCCAACACGGCCTTCGGCCAGAACGCGGGCATTGTGGCCATGACGAGGGTGGTGAACCGCTGGTGCATCGCCACCGGGGCCTTCATCCTCATGATCTCCGGCTTCTTCCCCAAGCTGGGGGCCATCTTCTCCGCCATACCCAACGCCGTCCTGGGCGGGGCCATCATCACGGTTTTCGGGATGATTCTGATCAACGGCATCAAAATGATTGCCAAGGCGGGCTTCAGTGAGCGGAACATCCTGGTCATGGGCCTGACCTTTGTATTTGGCATCGGCGTGCCCGCTCACCCGGAGGCCGTGGCCCAGCTCCCCGGCTTTATCCGCTTCATTTTCAACGACGCGGTGACGGCCACCTGCATTGTCGCCATCATCGCCAATATCCTGTTCCCCATGAAGGACGCGGCGGATATCGAAAAGGCCAAGGAGGCCATGCTGGGCTGAGGACCACAAAAAACGGCCTGAGAGAGGCACGCCTCTCTCAGGCCGTTTCCTCCTCCCGCCGGTCCATCCGCGCCAGGAAGTAGGCCAGTCCAAACCCGGCGGCGCAGAACAAAGCGGAGAACACCATCTCCCCCGGCCCGGTGTACTCCGTGGGGACGATGACCAGGGTGGAGGCCGCCACGAAGCCCAGGATGCCGTGGAAGGCCACGGCGTAATGCCGCCGGAAGAACCAGGTGACCAGCCGGGCCAGCAGGGCGATGGTCAAAAACATCCCCGGCAGGGCGGCGGAGAGGACCAGAAGGTCCAGCCGCGCCAACCCCTCCAGTATGGGCCGGTAGAGCCCCAGGGCCATCATCACGGAGGAGGAGGTCATCCCCGGAATCACCACGCCCATGCCCCACAGGGCCCCGCAGAAGTTGTACCACCAGAAATTGGGCTCCACCTGAACGTGAACCACCCGGCTGACGTAGAAAAGCCCCGCGAACACCGCCGCCGAGCAGAGGAGAAAGCTCCCCCAGGCGGTGGCGGAGCGCCCCTCCTTCCCCGCCTCCCGGAAGAGGGAGGGGGCCGTCCCCCCGATGAGGCCGATGAACAGCCAATAGGTCACCGCGTCGGAGAAGGTCAGGGCGGCGGAGATGCCCCTGGCCACCCCCATGAAGCCCGCCGCCCAGCCCAGTCCCAGGGGAATCAGCATCCCCCAGTACCGGGGCACCGCCTGCCGGGGCCGGGTCAGCATCTCCATAAAGGGCCGGTACACGTCGAACACCACCGCAAGCACCCCGCCGGAGACCCCCGGCAAAATGGCCCCCGCGCCGATCAGCACGCCGCAGAGAAAGTCCCGGAACCAGTGAACCCGCCGCCGCTTCCCCTCGTCCATCCTTTGCGCTCCTCCTCTCACGGCACTTGGAATATCATGCCGAATATAATAGCAGTTTTGCCGAAGTCTTGCAATCCGATTCTCGTTTTTCAGGCAAAATTTCTCCTGATTTTTCAGGGCCCTTGTGGGCTTTGCTGATATTTTCGCCCGCTTCCGGGTTGGCTTTTGTTGGTTTCGCCGTTGACAGAGCGGCGTAAAGCGTGTAAACTACAAAGCACTTCCAACAATTGAACAGCCGCAAAGACGATGAAGAGAAGAGTACGCCGGACGATACGTCAAAGAGAGCCCCGAGAGGTGAAAAGGGGTACGGAAGGGCCGGCCGAACATGGTCTTGGAGTTGCGCCGCCGACTGTCCCAGGGGCATAGGCCGCGACGGGAGCGCCCGTGACAGCGCGGGAGTGTGTTGGCACTCTATAAGGCCGTCTCCGTGAGGAGGCGCGCGAAGCAAGGTGGTACCACGGCGCGGTTTTCGCGCTCGTCCTTGAAGCAGAACGCTTCAAGGGCTTTTTGTTTTCCCCGGAACAGGGGCGCCCCCCGGCGGGCCGGTCAGGGGCCCTCCTAACTTCCCGCAAAGGAGTACGGTAATCGTGAGCGAATCCATCATTCAAATTCAGCATCTGACCAAGAATTTCGGCGGCGGGGCCGGGGAGGTCCACGCCCTGGCCGACATCAGCCTGGACATCCGGCAGGGGGAGATTTTCGGCATCATCGGCCTCTCCGGCGCGGGGAAGTCCACCCTGGTCCGGTGCATGAACCTTCTGGAGCGGCCCACGTCGGGCACCGTCCTGGTGGACGGGAAGGACATGACCGCCCTTAGCGAGGGGGAGCTGCGTCTCCAGCGGCGGAAGATCACCATGATCTTCCAGAGCTTCAACCTGCTGATGCAAAGGACCTGCCTGAAAAACGTGTGCTTCCCCATGGAGATTGCCGGGGTCCCCAAGGCCCAGGCCAGAAAGCGGGCGGAGGAGCTTTTGGAGCTGGTGGGCCTGCGGGACAAGGCGGGGGCCTATCCCGCCCAGCTCTCCGGCGGGCAGAAGCAGCGTGTGGCCGTGGCCCGGGCCCTGGCGACAGACCCCAAGGTCCTCCTCTGCGACGAGGCCACCTCCGCCCTGGACCCCACCACCACCGTCTCCATCCTGGAGCTTCTCAAGGACCTCAACGCCAAGCTGGGGGTCACCGTGGTGGTGATTACCCACCAGATGAGCGTCATCGAGGCTATCTGTTCCCGGGTGGCGATTCTGGACGGCGGGCAGGTGGCCGAGCTGGGGCCGGTGCAGGACATTTTCTCCAACCCCTCCACCGACGCCGCCCGGCGGCTGGTGTACCCCGGCGGGGTCAGCATCTCCCAGTATCCCCCCAGCACCCGGGCCATTCGGATTTCCTTCAACGGGGGCACGGCCTATCAGCCCCTCATCGCCTCCCTGGCCATTGACTGCGGCGTAAAGGTGAACATTCTGGGCGCCGATACCCGGAATGTGGGGGGCAAAGCCATCGGCACCATGCTGCTGGGCCTGCCGGAGGACCCTGGCGAGGCCGCCAAGGCCCTGAGCTATATCCGGGCCCAGCCCAACGTTTCCGCGGAGGAGGTCGAGTACCATGAGTGAGATTTTTACCGCCGCCTTCTGGGCGGAGTACGGCGGCATTTTGGCGGAGGGCCTTCTGGACACCCTGGTGATGGTTGTGGCGTCCACCTTCTTCGCCTATCTGATCGGTTTGCCCATGGGGGTGCTCTCCGTGCTGACCCAGCCCCATGGCATCTGCCCCAAGCGCGCCGTCAACGCCGTTCTGGGGTGGGTCATCAACATTGGCCGCTCCTTCCCCTTCGCCATTTTGATGGTGGCTCTCTTCCCCTTCACCAAGCTGGTCATGGGGACCCGGCTGGGGCTGCGGGGGGCGGTTCTGCCCCTGGTGGTGGCCTCCGCCCCCTTTGTGGCCCGGATGGTGGAAACCTCCCTCAGCGAGGTGGACGCCGGGGTCATTGAGGCGGCCCAGTCCATGGGGGCCTCCACCCTCCAGATCGTCCGGAAGGTCTATCTGCCGGAGGCCATGCCCTCCCTGATTCTCGGCGGGTCCATCACCCTGATCGCCATTGTGGGCTACACGGCCATTGCCGGAATGGTGGGCGCGGGCGGTCTGGGCGATCTTGCTATCCGCTATGGGCATCAGCGCCACGTCCCCTCCGTCATGTGGGTGACGGTCATCATCCTGATCATCCTGGTACAAGTGGTTCAAAGCGTTTTCAGCCGCCTGTCGGTACGCATCGACAAGCGTTTGAAATAAAAGCTCTCCCTCCAGCCCCTCACGCGCGCAGAGCGGGCGGAGGACGGAAGCGCCGAACACGGTTCGGAAACAAGTTTGTTGTTTTGAAATTGGAGGAACGCGTCATGAAGAAGATTTTCGCTCTTTCCCTGGCCCTGATTCTGGCCCTGTCCCTGGCCGCCTGCGGCGGCAAGAAGTCCACGACCCTCAAGGTCGCCGCCTCTCCCACCCCCCACGCCGAGATTCTGAACCAGTGCGTGGACATTTTGAAGGAGCAGGGCATCGAGCTGGTGGTCACGGAGTATTCCGACTATGTGGTGCCCAACACCGCCGTGGAGGACGGGGACGAGGACGCCAACTACTTCCAGCATGTCCCCTATCTGGATAACTTCAACGCCGAGCGGGGCACCCACCTGGTGAGTGTGGCGGGCGTCCACGTGGAGCCCATGGGCCTCTACGCCGGGAAGTCTGACTCCCTGGACGCCATCCCCGACGGAGGCAAGGTAGCCGTTCCCAACGACGCCACCAACGAGGGCCGGGCCCTTCTGCTGCTGGAGGCCCAGGGGCTCATCAAGCTCAAGGACAGCTCCAATCTGGAGGCCACCCCCAAGGACATCGCCGAGAACCCCAAGAACCTGGAATTCGTGGAGCTGGAAGCCGCCCAGGTGCCCGCCGCCCTGGATGAGGTGGACATCGCCGCCATCAACTCCAACTACGCCCTGGGCGCGGGCCTGAACCCCGTGGAGGACGCCCTGGTCATCGAGGCCGCCGACTCCCCCTATGTGAACATCCTGGTGGTGAAGGAGGGGAACGAGAACAGCGAGGCCATCCAGGCTCTGGTCGAGGCCCTTCACTCCGACACGGTGAAGGACTATATCAACAGCACCTTCAACGGAGCGGTGGTCCCCGCGTTCTGAGATGGGAAAAGAGAGGCCCGGAAGTGTCCGGGCCTCTCTTTTTTCGTGTGTTCCGGCGGACGGAACCTCCGGCGGCGGGGGGCTAAACCTGTTGGGCGCGGTAAAGAAATCTCCCCCGCCGTCCGGCGTCCGCCGGAAACATATCGCGGGGCCGAGTCTCAAACTCAGCCCCGCGTAGCATGCGGACGCGCAAGCTTAGGATACCCTCTTGCAAAAACGGGGGGAAGCGGGTATAATAAGCGTGTGGCGCAGGTTTCCCTGCTGTGCTGAGTGGGT
>CAQXTN010000052.1:0-12316 GCA_948916585.1 uncultured Oscillibacter sp.
TTTTCAAGTTCGATCCTCAAACCCTTGCGCCCCAACCGCCTCGGTCAGACAGCTTCGCTAGATTACCACGTCTTTCCTCGTTTGTCAAGTACTTTTTTCGTTTTCTTTTCGAATTCGACTTTTTTTACTTGACGCCCGCCTGTCCTCCCGGACAGCTTTGCTAGATTACCACGCCACGCCTCGTTTGTCAATCCCCTTTTTCCCTTTTTTCGCCCTTTTTTGAAAATTATCGCTGTTCGCGCTTTTATTCGCTAGGACCTCTGGGCAGTTTTAACAAACCCAGACAATCTCTCGAAAAAACAGCAGGCCGGTTTCCCGTGGAAAACCGGCCTGAACCGCGGCGCTTCTTAATACTTCTTATAGGAACGGCCCTGTCACCAGCACCAGGAAGCTCCCTTCCGCCTCTTCCGGCAACTCCCCCCGCCGTCCCAAGTCCTCCAGCAGCGCGCGGTATTCCTCGGCGCTCAACTCATAAAGGCGCTTCTCGCCCTTTTCCCATATAGGGTCCAAGTCCTCCAGCAGCTCTCCGACCTCTTCCGCCGTCAGGCATAGCGCCTCCTCCGGGATGGCCCCATCCATGGCGGCCTCCGGGACGGCGGCCATGGCGGTTTTCTCGTCCTTCCGCAATTCCGCGTCATCCATTTCCGCCGTCCGCATGGAGGCGCTCCGCTTCGGCGCAGCTTCCGCGGGCGCTTCCGGCGCGGCTTCCGGCAGCACCGCCTGCGCGGCAATTCCCGCCTCACGCTCTTCCACCAGACTCTCCTCGGCGCCGTCGGTCTCCATGCGGTCGTAGAGCGCAGTTTCCCCTCGGTCATCTCCTGACAGTACGCCGTTCAGGCCACCGCCAGGTCCGGTTCGAACCAGAATCACCAGAGCGCAGCAAGCCGCCAGAGCGGCAATCATCCCAGCCCAGCGCCGGGTGGAGCGCCGTTTCAGTTCCACGACCTTCCCTTCCCTGGCGGAGGCTTCCCGAATCCGCTCCATCACGCCTTCGGCAAAGCCCTCCGGCACCACGGCGTCCTCCACATCCGGAAATCCGGCGCGAATGGTCAGCGCGTCCTCCACATAGGCCCGGCAGCCAGGGCAGTTCTCCAAATGGTTCCGCGCCCGCTCCATCTCCGCTGCCGGCAGCTCCCCGTCTACAAACAGGTCCAACAGGGCCGCGTATTTCTCACAGTATTTCATGAACGGCCCTCCTTTCCTGTCTGTTTAGACGGAGGCGACGGAGAAAAGTTCCCCCGCTCCAGCAAAAAACCGCGCAGCTTTTTCCGCCCCCGGTTGATGCGGGATTTCACCGTCCCGATATCCACGCCCAAGGCTTGGCCGATCTCGTCATAGCGCAGCTGCTGGATTTCCCGCAGCACCAGCGCCGCCCGATACTCCGGAGGCAGAGCCTGGAGGCCCGCCTCGATTCGCTCCCGCAGCTCCTGCCGCTCCGCCTCCTCCTGGGGGGAGGGAAGGGGGGAGGAAAGGTCCAGGTTTAACTCCTCATCATCCAGGGAGACGGCAGCCTGCCGCTTTCCCTCCCGGCGCAGCAGATCCACGCAGGCGTTGGAGGCCAGCCGGTAAATCCAGGTGGAAAAGCTGCTGTCCCCCCGAAAATTCTTCAAACCGCGCCACGCCGCGAAAAACGCCTCTTGGGCGGCCTCGGCGGCGTCCTCCGGATTTTTGCACATCCGCTGGGTCAGGGCCAGGACCCGTTTTTCATAGAGCCGAACCAGTTCCTCAAAGGCCCCCTGGTCTCCCTCCCGGGCGGCGGCAATCCATTTCTGTTCCCGCAAGTCCGTCATCGTTGTTCCTCCCGCTCGTCTCGGAGGTCCCGTTTCATACCTTGGGTCACCTGGTAGACATCCTCCAACGTATTCATCCGGACAATCTGCTCCTTATAATAATTCGCGTGAGGCACGCCTTTAAGATACCAGCAGTAATGCCGCCGGGCCTCCAAAATTGCCACCCGCTCGCCTTTATATTCCGCCGCCAGTTCAAACTGCCGTACAGCCAAATCGCACCGCTCTGCCAGAGGCGGCAACGGCGGAATAGGCTCCCCCTCCAGCACGGCCTTCGCCTGCTGAAAAATCCAGGGATTCCCGAAGCAGCCCCGTCCAATCATCGCCATATCGGCCTTGGTGTGCTGGAGAATCCGGGCCGCGTCCTCTGGCTTCCAGATATCGCCGTTGGCGATGACAGGGATGGACACCGCCTCCTTGACGGCCCGGATGCAGTTCCAATCCGCCTGGCCCCCGTAGACCTGGGCCCGGGTCCGGCCATGGACCGCCACAGCAGAGGCCCCGGCCTGCTCCAGAACCCGGGCGAACTCCACACAGTTGCAGTTGCCCAGGTCCCAGCCCCGGCGGAACTTGGCGGTAACCGGGGTGGAGGGCAGCGCCTTTACCACGGCCTCCACAATGCGCCCCGCCTTCTCCGGGTCTTTCATCAGGGCTGCGCCGTCGCCATTGTTGACGATTTTCCCCATAGGGCAGCCCATATTGATGTCCAGAATATCCGCCCCGGTGTATTCCATGGCGATTTGGGCAGCCTCAGCCATGCAGGCCGGGTCGCTGCCGAAGATCTGAACGGCGGCAGGGTGTTCCCCGGGGAACTGCCGCAGGAGGGAGAAGGTTTTCTTGTCCTTGTAGCAGAGGGCCTTCGAGGAGATCAGCTCCGTGCAGGTATAGCCCGCCCCCAGCTCCGCGCAGAGCTGGCGGAAGGCAGCGTCGGTAACGCCGGCCATAGGGGCCAATGCCAATTTTGAAAAAATGGACACACTTCCAATGTTCATAGAACGGAGCTCCTCTCCTCCCCCGCCAGGGGGAAGGGTTTTGATGCTTGCATCATAGCACGGATTTGGGGAAATGTCCACTTTGAGGTTTCCGAGGCGGGATTTGCGCTCGTCCTGACAAGGGAGACGAAGGATGCGCAAGAGCCACCGCCGGTTTTGGCGGCATTTTTCCTTGCAGGTCTCCTCCGCAAGTCCCATTCCAACCTCATTCCGTTACCGTTTTGTAACCTTTTCCCATCCATTTCCCGAATCTTTTCCAGTCAAATCTTGTCCAAACGGGTCTAAAGTGGGGATAATTATACTCGCAAAGCCCGAAAGACTTGACAAAAGTGGGGGTAAGGGTGTATACTGAGGCCAGTTTCTCATTGGTAACAAAAGTTACAAGTCGCCTGCTCCAACCAGGCGGCCGCCCAATACTCCCCCAGCAGGGGACCCGCAGCGCCTCTCCGCTTCCTTCGAAGCGGCATGGGGAACGGGGCTTTTGCAAGGCCCCGCTGCGAAATTACCTTATTAGGAGGGTATTCACGTGAACGCTGACCAACAACCAAGTCTCTTATACGCCCTTTGCCGGCGCGGCAGCATGCTGTTGTTCTGCCTGCTCGTCGCCACCGTCACCGGCCTTTCCGCCACCGGCTGGGCCGACTCCCTATTCCTCATCACCGGGACAGAGGAGGAGGCCGCCATTATCCTGGACCCGGACCAGAAGGACCCCCCTGATCTGTCCTCCCAGATGGTTTACGTCTCCAACGGCAGCCGGGGCTATGACATCACCCTGCAGGACAACACCACCGTCACCGTCCGGCACGAGGGTTCCGCCGTCACCATTCTGTCCCACAAGGAGAGCGTTTCCTCCCTGCTTGCCCGCCTCCACATTTACCCCAGCCCCTTGGAGATGATCGGCGTCAAGCTCTCCGAGTCCGGCGTGGAGGTAAACGTCGCCTCCGAGCTGACCTATTATGATTATGTCACCGAAACCGCCCCCTTCGCCACCCAGCGGGTCGCCAACCCCGAGATGCTGGAGGGCGAGGAAAAGGTGGTCCAGGAGGGCGCCAACGGCGTGCGTTCCTCCGTTTATGAGGTAGTCTGGTCCAACGGGGCCCAGCTCTCCCGCCAGTTCGTAGAGGAGCTGGACACCACCGCCGTGGACCGGATTGTGGAATACGGCACAGCCAAACCGAAGCCAAAGCCCTCCGAAACCAAACAGGACCCGGATGACATTTTGGCGGAGCACGGCGAAACCGGCGGCGGCATCGCCAACGTCTCGGAAAACGCCGACGGCAGCGGAACCCTGACCCTAAAGGACGGCACCGTGCTGAACTACTCCGGCGTCCGCTCCATGACCGCCACCGCCTACACCACCGGACACGGCGGCGTGGGCACCCGTACCGCCAGCGGAACCGCTGTCCACGTGGGCTCCGTAGCCGTGGACAAGAGCGTCATTCCCTTGGGCACCCGCATGTATATTGTGGCCGGTGGAAACGTGGTTTACGGGCTGGCCGTGGCGGAGGATACCGGCGTCAAGGGCAACAAAATCGACCTCTACTACGACACCTATGAAGAGTGCATCCAGTTCGGCAGACGCTCCTGCACCGTCTATATTCTGGAGTAACTTTAGAGGCTCCCGGCAAAAAGCCGGGAGCCCTCTCTCTTTCCCGAACCTTTTTGCGAAACCATCCCAAGCCGGGGGCGGAATCCCCCTGGGAACTGTCAATTTTGTCAATTGCGGGCCGGCCCGGAAACCGATACAATAGGTATGACCTATTCCACGGACGGATCGAGCGTTTCCTTTCCGGAATCTTCATCACAACGAGGTACTTGGAATGAACAATAGTCACATCTCCCATACCAAGGCCATCCGCGCCCAGCTGCTGGCGGCTATGCGCGACGGCGAATACGCCCACCGGGAGCGCCTGCCCCGGGAAAGCGTGCTCTGTGTCAAGCTGGGCATCAGCCGCACCCAGCTGCGGGACATTCTGGCCTCCCTGGAGCGGGAGGGCTTCATCACCCGCCGCCACGGGGTGGGCACCATCATCAACCGCCACGTGCTGGACGTCCACACCCGAATGGACATTGAGGTGGAGTTCCTGGACATGATTCGCCAGAACGGCTTCACCCCGGCGGTGGCCTCCATCCGCTTTTGGGAGGAGCCGGCGGACAAAAGGACCGCCGCCCAGCTCCAGCTCCCGGAGGGAACTCCCATGCTCCGGGTCTCCCGCCTCTGCACCGCCGACGGCCGTCCCGCCATCTACTGCGAGGACGTCATCGAAAAGGCCCTCATTCGGGAGCACTACACGGAGGAGGATTTAAAGCCCCCCATCTTCCACTTCCTCCAGCAGTCCTGCGGCATATATCCCTACCTGGACCTGACAGACCTCCGGGCCGTCCCGGCGGACGGGAAGCTGGCGGACGTTCTCCAGGTCCCCGTGGGCACGCCCCTGCTGTATATGGAGGAGGTGGACTTCGACATCGACGGCAAGCCGGTGTTCTGCTCCGCCGAATACTTTGCCGACGGCATTTTCCGCCACACGGTTTTACGAAAGAAGCTGTAATTTGAAGGGAGAGCTTACAATGAAAAAAGTTGCCGTACTCATGGGTTCCGATTCCGACTGGCCGGTAGTCCGGGCCGCCTGCGCCCAGCTGGACGCCTTCGGCGTCCCCTACGAGGCCCATATCATGAGCGCCCACCGCAGTCCCGCCCAGGTGGCGGAGTTCGCCTCCTACGCCCGGAAGAACGGCTTCGGCGTCATCATCTGCGCCGCCGGCATGGCCGCCCATCTGGCGGGGGCCGCGGCCGCCAACACCACCCTGCCCGTCATCGGCATCCCCATGAAGGGGGGCGCCCTGGACGGGCTGGACGCTTTATTAGCCACCGTGCAGATGCCCAGCGGCGTTCCCGTGGCCACCGTGGCCCTGAACGGGGCCAAGAACGCCGCCATTCTGGCCGCCCAGATCCTGGCGGTGGAGGACGCAAATCTGGCGGCCTGGCTGGATGCCGCCCGCCGGGACATGGCGGCCCAGATCGAGGAGAAGGACGCCGCCCTTCAGGCGGAAATCTGAGCGCATGGAGGAACACACCTATTTCCTGAAAGCCATGGACTGGGCCGCCGCCGGGACCTACTACGACGAGGCGCGCAACGCCTTCCCGCTCCGTGGAAGCGTCCGTATTCTCCGGGAGCCGGAATGGACGCTGAACGGCCTTCTGGAGGTCCGGTCGGACCCGCCGGTCCGCTTTACCAATGACTACCGCATCCGCCAGGCGGCTTCCCCGCTCACCTTGGAGTGGACCTCCTTCAACCCGGCCCTGGGCCCGCTGGAGGGCTCCTTCGAGTTTGTGGGGCGCAGCATTCTCTCCGCCTACCGCTCCCAAGACGGCGCGTACAGCGGCACGGAGGTCCTGACCCCGCGGGAGGACGGGAGTTATTACAATGCGGGAGCCGCGTTTTGGGGCGGCAGGCGGCTTTCCTCCTGGGAAGCGGTCCTGACGCCGGTCTGAGAAAAACCTTGAATTTAAATATACAGGACGGAGGAATTCAATATGCAAAAGCTGGAGCAGCTCTACGAGGGCAAGGCCAAGAAGGTCTTTCAAACCGACGACCCGAACCTGTACATCGTGGACTACAAGGACGACGCCACGGCCTTCAACGGCCTGAAAAAAGGCACCATCGTGGGAAAAGGCGTCATCAACAACCAAATGACCAACCGCTTCATGGCAAAGCTGGAGAAGGCCGGGGTCCCCACCCACTTCGTGGAGGAGCTCAGCCAGCGGGAAACCGTAGTGAAGAAGGTCTCTATCGTCCCCCTGGAGGTCATCATCCGCAACATCTCCGCCGGGTCCTTCGCCAAGCGCTACGGCGTGGAGGAGGGCATTGTCTTCGACGCACCCACCATCGAGTTTTCCTATAAAAACGACGATTTGGGGGACCCCCTGCTGAACGCGTACCACGCCCTGGCCCTGAAGCTGGCCACCCCCGAGGAGATCGAAACCATCAAGAAATACGCCTTCCAGGTCAACGACTTTCTCAAGGACTTCTGGGCCTCCTGCGGCGTGACCCTGGTGGACTTCAAGCTGGAATTCGGCCGTTTGGACGACGGAACCATCGTCCTGGCGGACGAGATCAGCCCCGACACCTGCCGCCTCTGGGACTCCAAGACCCATGAAAAGCTGGACAAGGACCGCTTCCGCCGGGACCTGGGCGGCGTGGAGGACGCCTACGCCGAGGTCATGCGCCGGATGAACGAGGCGCTGTAAGTGGGCGTTATCGGAGGGCCGGACGGCCCCATCGCGATTTTTGTCTCCACCACCCCCGCCGGGATCGCCGCCTTAGCGCTCCTGGCCGCGGCGGCGCTGGGGGCTGTACTCTGGATATTCCCGCGCAAGCGTAAAAAATAAGGAGGCTGCGAATGGGCGGATTTTTTGGCGCGATTTCAAAACGGGACGTGGTGCTGGACGTGTTCTTCGGCACGGACTACCACTCCCACCTGGGCACCCGCCGGGGCGGCATGGCCGTCTATGACGGGGACCGAACCGGCTTTCACCGGCAAATCCACAACATTGAGAACACCCCCTTCCGCACCAAGTTCGAGAAGGATCTGGCCGGGTTCCGGGGCTGCTCCGGCATCGGCTGCATCAGCGACACGGACCCCCAGCCCCTGCTGATGCGCTCCCACCTGGGGCTGTACGCCATCTCCACCGTGGGCATCATCCAGAACGCCGAGGCCCTGGTGGACCGCTACTTCTCCGACCACGGCCACCAGTTTATGGCCATGAGCTCCGGCAAGGTCAACGCCACGGAGCTGGTGGCCTCCCTCATCAACCAGAAGGACGACCTGGTCACCGGCATCCGTTACGCCCAGGAGGAGATCGAGGGCTCCATGACCATCCTCATCCTCACAACCGAGGGCATCTACGCCGCCCGGGACCGCCTGGGCCGCCTGCCGGTGCTCATCGGCCAGAACGAGGAGGGCTGCTGCGTCTCCTTCGAGTCCTTCGCCTACCACAAGCTGGGCTATCAGGACGCCTATGAGCTGGGCCCCCAGGAGATTGTGAAAATTACCCCCGAAGGCTGGGAGACCCTCTCCCCCGCGGGGAAGGACATGCGCATCTGCGCCTTTCTCTGGACCTACTACGGCTATCCCAATTCCTGCTACGAGGGGATGAACGTGGAGGTTATGCGCTACCGCAACGGCGAGATCATGGCCCGGGACGAGGTCCAGCGGGGCCAGCTCCCGAAGGTGGACTACGTGGCGGGGGTCCCGGACTCCGGCGTCCCCCACGCCATCGGCTTCGCCAACCGCAGCGGCAAGCCCTTCGCCCGGCCCTTCGTGAAGTACACCCCCACCTGGCCCCGGTCCTTCATGCCCGAGAGCCAGGACGTGCGGAACCAGGTGGCCAAGATGAAGCAGATCCCCGTCCCGGAGCTCATCAAGGGCAAGAAGCTCCTCTTCGTGGACGACTCCATCGTCCGGGGCACCCAGCTCCGGGAGACGGTGGAATTCCTCTATGAATCCGGCGCGGAGGAGGTTCACATGCGCTCCGCCTGTCCCCCCATCATGTACGGCTGCAAGTACCTGAACTTCTCCCGGAGCAATTCCGACATGGAGCTTCTCAGCCGGAAGACCGTCCAGGCCCTGGAGGGGAACGAGGGCCAGGAGCACCTGGCGGAGTACGCCGACGCCTCCACGGAGCGGGGGCGGTGCATGCTCCAAACCATCTGCAAGGAGATGGGCTTCGACTCCCTGGGCTATCAATCCCTGGACGGCCTTTTAGAGGCCATCGGCATCGACAGGGACAAAATCTGTACTTACTGCTGGACGGGGAAGGAATGACAATCCGCGGAGACCGGCGCCCCCCGGCGTCCCGTCCTCCGCAAGCCCTTTCTTCCCCATAAACGGGCCGCCGGAGGCGGCGGCTCATACAAGGAGGTTCAACCATGGAAAACTCCCATTCCGCCGCATACGCCGCCGCCGGGGTGGACATCACCGCCGGGTACGAGGGCGTGCGGCTGATGAAGCCCTTTGTGGAGCGCGCCAAAATCCCGGGGGTCGTCTCCGGCATCGGCGGCTTCGGCGGCCTCTTCGCGCCAAACCTCTCCGGCATGGAGGAGCCCGTCCTGGTCTCCGGCACCGACGGCGTGGGCACCAAGCTGCGCCTGGCCCAGCTGCTGGACAAGCACGATACCATCGGAATCGACTGCGTGGCCATGTGCGTCAACGACATCATCTGCTGCGGCGCCCGGCCCCTCTTCTTCCTGGACTATATCGCCATCGGCAAAAACGAGGCGGAGAAGGTGGCCTCCATCGTCTCCGGCGTGGCGGAGGGCTGCGTCCAATCCGGCTGCGCCCTGATTGGCGGCGAGACCGCCGAGCATCCCGGCGTCATGGACCCCAACGACTATGACATTGCGGGCTTTGCCGTGGGTGTGGTGGACAAGCCCAAAATCATCGACGGAAGCCGGGTCCGGGAGGGGGACGCCCTCATCGGCCTGACCTCCTCCGGCGTCCACTCCAACGGCTTCTCCCTGGTGCGGAAGATCTTTGACATCGAGCATGCCGATCTCACCACCCCCATGGATGAGCTGGGCGGCAAATCCTTGGGCGAGACCCTGCTGGCTCCCACAAAGCTTTACGTCAAGCCGGTCCTGGCCCTGCTGGAGGGGGGAATTGACCTCCACGGAGCCAGCCACATCACCGGCGGCGGCTTCTTCGAGAACGTGCCCCGGATGCTGCCCCAGGGCTTTGAGCCCCATTTCTACGCCGCCACGCTGCCCCGGCTTCCCATCTTCGAGCTCATCGCCAAGCGCGGAAACGTCTCCGGGCACGATATGTACAACACCTTCAACATGGGCCTCGGCATGGTGCTGGCGGTTCCCGCGGAGGAGGCGGACCGGGCCCTGGAGCTCCTGCACGCCGCCGGGGAACCGGACGCGGCCGTCGTGGGCAGCGTCCATCCGGGCAATGGGGGCGTCCTCTTTTGCGAGGCCTGCCCTCCCATCCTATGAGCCGGGCACGCATCGCCGTCCTGGTCTCCGGCGGCGGAACCAATCTGGAGGCCCTGTTAAACGCCCAGGACGCGGGAACCATCCCCCACGGGGAGATTGTGGTGGTTCTTGCAAGCAATCCCGGGGCCTACGCTCTGGAACGGGCAAAAAACCACGGCGTCCCGGGCTTTGCCGTCCCACGAAAAGGATGCGCTCAGGAGGAATTTGAAGCCGGCCTGACGGAAAAACTGACCGCGTACCGGGCGGACATGATCATTCTGGCGGGCTTCCTCTCCATTCTGTCCGAGGACTTTGTGAAGCGCTGGCCGAACCGTATCTTGAATGTCCACCCCTCCCTCATCCCCGCCTTCTGCGGCAAGGGCTATTACGGTCTCAAGGTCCATGAGGAGGCCCTCCGCCGGGGGGTGAAGGTCACCGGGGCCACGGTGCACTATGTCAACGAAATTCCCGACGGAGGGGAGATTCTCCTCCAAAGAGCGGTGGAGGTCCTTCCCGGCGACACGCCGGAGGTCCTCCAGCGCCGGGTAATGGAACAGGCGGAATGGGTTCTGCTGCCCCAGGCGGCGGAGCTGACCGCCCAAAGGCTGACCCAAGGAAAGAAAGGACGCGCTTTATGATCGACCGCTCTCAACTTCATGACTTCCATCCCCAGGCCTCCGGTCTGGACCGGGATATCCAATCCCTGCTGCACCGCTCCCGCCGGGAGCGGCGGCTGTGCCAGCGGGATGCCTTCCTCGCCCTGCTGGCGGGAGTCCCCGCCCTGCGAAAAACGCCCGGTCTCCCGGAGCTCAAGGGGGCGGACTACTTCACCACCCTGCCCCTCTGCGCCACGGAGGCAGATGCCGTCGCCTGCCGGGCCCATCTGAAAACTGTTTTCGGCATCAAGGACAAGGAGGGCCTTCTGGACTTCTGCGACCGGCAGTTCCACTGCCAGGACCACTATCTGGATTTCGAGGCCGTCTGGGAGGGCCGTCCCCTCTTTGACCTCGCCTCCCTGAATCCCGACGCCGCCGGATTCTTCACCCAGGCCCGGGACTTCTCCGCCCAGTTCTATCCCCTGGTGGGGCACCTGGGCTATCTCGCCTGGGACATCAGCGAGCGGACGGGCCACCTCCGGGCGGGGCTGGCCTGCGGCCTGCTGACCCGGGAGGAGTTTGACCAGCTGGCGGAGGAGCAAATCATCCAGGCCCAGGCCTTCGGCAGCTGGGAGGAGTACGCCGCCAGCCTGGTCTGCGGCGCGCTGTATTGGGACTTCCGCCAGGGGACCTCCCTGCCGGACCTCCGGAAGGCCCAGCAGCTGTGGATGGACCTGGTGCGAACCCTGCTGGCCAACGACGCCGCCTGGGACAGCGGCTTCTGGTACACCCCCAAGCGGGAGAAGGAATACCGCCTCTGGCCCTCGGAAATGAAGCTGTACCTCCCGGACTGGGAGGGGCCCAACGGCTGCTTCCTGACGGACCGAGTCGCCGTGGACGGCCGCAAAATCGGCTGGTGCTACCGGGAGGAGCCGGAGACCACCTTCCCCGACAGCGGCTGGCGCTTCTTCTCCGGCGACGAAAGCGAGGAATATATTGCGGACATCGGCCACACCGGCATTTTCGACCTGAACACCGCCTGCAACCTGGACCCGGAAATCGTCCCCCTGCTGACCGCTCCTTACCGGAGCGCCTTCGTCCGGGGGGAGGACGGGACATTCCGTCCGGAGCCCTTCGAGCTGACGGAGGACTGACCCCCATCAATACACATACAAAGGAGCGCGGACCATGAACAAGCTGGAACTGAAATACGGCTGCAACCCCAACCAGAAGCCCTCCCGCATCTTCATGAAGGACGGCGGGGACCTTCCCCTGACCGTTTTAAACGGCAAGCCCGGCTATATCAACTTCCTGGACGCTCTGAACTCCTGGCAGCTGGCCCGGGAGCTGAAGGAGGCCACCGGCCTCCCCGCCGCCGCCAGCTTCAAGCACGTCTCCCCCGCCGGGGCCGCCGTGGGCCTGCCCCTCAGCGAGACGGACCGGAAGCTCTACTTTGTGGAGCCCGGCGCGGAGCTCTCCCCCATCGCCCGCGCCTACATCCGGGCCCGGGGGGCGGACCGCCTCTGCTCATACGGCGACTGGGCGGCCCTCTCCGATGTGTGCGACGCCGCCACAGCCAGCTATCTCAAGGCGGAGGTCTCCGACGGCGTGATCGCCCCCGGCTATACGGAGGAGGCCCTGGAAATTCTGAAAACCAAGAAAAAGGGCGGCTACAACGTGGTCCAAATCGACCCGGCCTATCAGCCCGCCCCCCAGGAGTACAAGGATGTTTTTGGCGTCACCTTCCAGCAGGGCCGGAACAAGTACAAGATCGACGAAAGCCTTCTGACCAACCTCGTGACGAAAAACCGAACCCTCCCCGCCCCGGCAAAGATTGACATGATTGTGGCCCTCATCACCTTGAAATACACCCAGTCCAACTCCGTCTGCTACGTGAAGGATGGGCAGGCCATCGGCGTGGGCGCGGGCCAGCAGAGCCGCATCCACTGCACCCGCCTGGCGGG
>CAQXTN010000053.1:0-11795 GCA_948916585.1 uncultured Oscillibacter sp.
AGCTCCACCACCACGGCGGAGCTATGGGCGTCCAGGGCGTTTTCCACCAGCTCCTTCACCACGCTGGCGGGGCGCTCCACCACCTCCCCGGCGGCGATGAGGTCCGCCACGTGAGGGGGCAGCTGCTGAATGTTGGGCATGGGGCTTCCTCCTTTCCGGGGGCGCTTAAAGAAGCAGCGCCGCGATGATGGGAATGGTGACGATGGAGGCCAGGGTGGAGACAAAGGTAATCTGGGCCATGCACTCCGCGTCCCCGCCGTACTCCATGCAAAGAAGGGACCCGTTTACCGCCACCGGCATGGCCATCTGGGTGACGGCGATGCCCAAAATTAAGCTCTCGGTCCCCAAAAGCCCCAGGACGGGGCACAGCGCCGCCGGCATCACCAGAAGGCGGACCGCCGTGAGAAGCCAAAGCCGGGGAGAGGCCAGCATCCGCCCCAAAGGCAGCCCTGCCAGCAAAGAGCCCACAAACATCAAAGACAGCGGCACGGTGACGCTTCCCACGAATTCCAGCGCCTCCCCCGCTACCGCCGGCGGCCGCAGCCCCGCCAGGGCCAGGACCAACGCCAGGGCGGCGGCCAGGATGCAGGGGGAGAGCATGTGGCGGAGACGGAACCGCTTTGCCCCTGTGAGCATCAGCGGCCCCAGGGTGAAGGACAGGAGGTTGAAGGGCAGGACCAAAATGACGGCGTAAAACAACGCGCCGGGGCCGAAGAGCGCCACCGCCACGGGATAGCCGATGAAGCCCACGTTGGGAAAGGCCAGGGTATAGCGCCACACGCCCTTTTGGCCCGGCGTGCCCCCCAGAAGGGGCGGCACGGCCAGGGCAAAGGCAAACTCCAGCCCGTAAAACACCAGGGCGGTTTTCAGCACATCCAGCACCACCGCCGGTTCCGGCAGGGCCTCCCCGCTTCCCACGGCCCCCAGAATCATGGCGGGCATGGTGATGTTCAGCAGCAGCTTGGAAATCTTCCGGTCCACCTGCCCGCCCAGGATGCCCAGGCGGTTGGCGGCAAAGCCGCAGAGAATGGCGAAGAGCAGCACCAGCATCTCCGCCAGGGTATCCCAAAAGCTCATGACAAAACTTCTCTCTCGGGGCGGCGCGCCCCGGTTTCTCACATGCGCCCCGCCAAAGCCGACAGGGCGTTGACCCCCGCGTGGAGGCCGATGGAGGCCCAGAGGGTCCCGGAGTGCTCATAGGCCCAGGCCAGCACCAGGCCGGGAATGAGATACTGGACCATAGCCAGGAAGTAGGCCGGGTCCCGGTTCGCCAGGGCGAACTGCCACACATGAACCAGGGCGAAAAGGGCGCAGCTGGCGGCATAGGCCAAAAGGCGGCTCTTTTCCTTCAGCCCGCCGAAGACCAGGCCCCGGAACAGCGTCTCCTCCACAAAGGGGGCCAGAAAGACGACAATCAGCAGCGTCATGTGGGGGGCGCTTCCCGTCCGGGCGGAGATGACCGCGTCGTTCAAATTCCCGGAGCGGTCCACGAATACGCTCCCCAGCCGGGCCGCCAGCTCACTGAGGCCGTAATAGGCCACAATGCCCACCCCCGCCGTCTTGAGGGCCCGGGCGGGCTCGTCCAAAAAGCGGCGGGTGGAGGTTCCCAGGAGATGGTGGAAGAGGATGGCCGTCACGGCGAAGAGGCCGTAGTAATAGACCGCGCCGTACAGCTCCTCGGAAATCCGCCGCCCCAGAAGCTCCCCCGCCAAATGCCGGGCGGGCCCCGCCATAAGCGGGAGGAGGAGCAGGTAAAACACAAAGAAGATGCCGCCCCCGAACCGCTCCAGGTTCGTCAGCCCCGGGGAGGGTCGTTTCCTCGCCATAGCCGCCCCCTTACGTCAGTTTTTGTTTCAGCTCATACAAGAGGCTCATGGCCTCGATGGGGGTCAGCGTGTCCGGCTGGCAGCGGCGCAGGGCGTCCAGCACCTCCCCCTCCCCCAGGGAGCCCAGGGAGACCTGTTCCGCCTCCCGCCGGGGGGCGGGGGGCCTGCCCCCGGTTTCCAGCTCCTCCAGCACCTGCCGGGCCCGTTGGAGCACCTTTTCCGGCAGACCCGCCAGCTTCGCCACCTCAATGCCGTAGCTCCGGTCCGCCCCGCCGGGGAGGATTTTGCGCAGGAAGATGATCTCCTCCCCCCGGGCCTTCACGGCGAGATGGAAATTCGCCGCGCCGGGCAGGGAGTTTTCCAGCTCCGTCAGCTCGTGGTAGTGGGTGGCAAAGAGGGTCTTGGCCCCCAGGGTCTTGGGATTCGCGCAGTGCTCCAGCACCGCCCGGGCGATGCTCATGCCGTCGAAGGTAGAGGTGCCCCGGCCAATCTCGTCCAGAATCAGCAAGGAGCGCTTGGTGGCGCGGCGGAGGATGTCCGCCACCTCCGTCATCTCCACCATGAAGGTGGACTGCCCGGCGGAGAGGTCGTCGCTGGCCCCTACCCGGGTGAAGATCCGGTCCACCACGCCGACGCGGGCGTGGGAGGCGGGGACGAAGCTGCCCATCTGGGCCATGAGCACAATCAGGGCCACCTGGCGCATGTAGGTGGACTTGCCCGCCATGTTGGGGCCGGTGAGGATGGCCACCCGGTTCTCCTTCTCCCCCAGGAAGGTGTCGTTGGGGACAAAGAGGCTGTCCTTCAGCATCCGCTCCACCACAGGGTGGCGGCCCTCCCGGATTTCAATCACCCCGGATTCGTCCACGTCCGGGCGGCAGTAGTGGTTCCGCGCCGCCACGGCGGCGAGGGACGCCAGCGCGTCCGCCTCCGCCACGGCCCCGGCGGTTTTCAGTACCCGGCCGGAGGCGGCGGAAATCTCCTGGCGGAGCTGGGTGAACAGCTCGTACTCCAGGGCCACCACCCGGTCCGAGGCGGTGAGGATGGAGTTTTCCAGTTCCTTGAGCTCCTGGGTAATGTACCGCTCCGCCCCCGCCAGGGTCTGCTTGCGGATATAGGTCTCGGGCACCTCGCCCTTATAGCTGTTGGAGACTTCGATGGTGTAGCCGAAGACCTTGTTGTACTTGATTTTTAAGGTTCGGATGCCGGTGCGCTCCCGCTCCCGGGCCTCCATCTCGGGGATAACCCCCTTGCCGCTTTTTAAAATGTGCCGCAGGCGGTCCACCTCCGGGTGGAAGCCGTCCCGGATCAAATCCCCCTCCCGGACGGAGAAGGGGGGCTCGTCGCGGATGGTCTCGGCGATGCGCCGCCCCAGGTCCTCCAGGGCGTCCAGCTCCTCCGAAAGCTGGCGGAGGCGGCGGTCGGAAAAGGCGGCGAGGCGGCTCTTAATCTCCGGCAGCTTCCCGATGGCGGAGCGGAGGGCGGCCAAATCCCGCCCCCCGGCGGAGCCGTAGACAATGCGGCCGATGAGCCGCTCCATGTCCCCCAGGCCCGAGAGGGCGGCGATCAGCTCCTCCCGGGCGATGGTGTCCCCCACCAGAGCCGCCACGGCCCCGTTCCGCCGGGTGATGGCGGTGACATTCAAGAGGGGCCGCTCCAGCCAGCTTCGAAGGCACCGGCCCCCCATGGAGGTCTGGGTCCGGTCCAGCACCCAGAGGAGGCTCCCCTTCTTCTCCTTGCCCCGCATGGTGGCGGTCAGCTCCAGGTTTCGCCGGGCGGTCAGGTCCAGCTCCATAAAGAGGCCCTGCTCGTAATAGTCCAGGTCGTTGATGTAGGAAAGGTCGGTCTTCTGCGTCTCGTATAAGTAGCTCAGCAAGCCCCCCAGGGCCATGGCGGCGGCGGGCACGGCGGCGGGAAGCCGGTTCCATGCCTCCTCGCCGAACTGCCCGCGGATATTCCGCTCCGCCTCCGCCAGCAGGAAGCGCCGCTCCCCGGCGCGCTCCACCCGGCAGCGGAATTTCTCCCGGAGGGCCGTCACCAGGGCCGTCTCGGCATAGGCCCCGTCGTTTACCACCGCCTCGGCGGGGGAGAAGCGGCCCAGCTCGTTGATAATATGCTCCGTCCGGTCCTTCCCGGTGAAGGAGGTGAGGTGGGCCCGGCCGGTGGTAATGTCGCAAAAGGCGATTCCGGCGGACCGGGCGTCGGCGTAGACGGCGCAGAGGAAGTTGCTGGCCTTCTCGTCCAGGCAGCTGGCGTCGGTAACCGTCCCCGGGGTGACCACCCGGATGATGTCCCGCTTCACCAGCCCCTTGGCGGCGGCGGGGTCCTCCATCTGCTCGCAGATGGCCACCTTATAGCCCTTGGCGATGAGCCGGGCGATGTAGCTCTCGCTGGCGTGATAGGGGATGCCGCACATGGGCACCTGCTCTTCGGCGGGCTTTAAGTGCTTACCCTTGTCCCGGCTGGTAAGGGTCAGGTCCAGCTCCCGGGAGGCGAGGCGGGCGTCGTCGGCGAACATCTCGTAGAAATCGCCCAGGCGGAAGAACAAGATGGAGTCCGGGTTCTGCTCCTTGATCTCCAGGTACTGCTTCATCATGGGGGTCAGCTCTGCCATGAAATCCCTCTCTTTTCTCTATATACGCTCAAGCCCGTCCTCACAGCTCCGCCGACGCGCCGCAGTCCATGGGCCGCAGGCGGTCCCCCAGGGTCTCTTGAAGCTTCGTATAGGCCCAGTCGCCGGTGCAGTGCCCGGTGTAGTAAATCGTACTTCCCCGGCGCAGCTCCTCCGCCGTGGCGCGAAGCAGCGCCTCCGCCTCCGGCGCGCCGGGCTTCAGCTCAAAGAGGTGGAAGCCGCCAAACACCGCGTCGGGCCTCCGCCCCAGCCGCCGCTCCGCCTCCCGGAGGGTATTCACGATGCCCAGATGCCCGCACCCGGCCAAAAGCGCCGCCTTTCCGCGCTCCTCCACCAGCAGGTGCTGCTCGTGGGCGAAGCCGTCGGGGCGAAAGCCCGCCCCGGTTCGCTCCTGGAGCTTGGGGGCCGCGGCCCGGAGGGACTTGTCGTCCTCCACGTCCGAGAACAGCGTCAGCCCGTCCCCCAGGTCCTCCCGGTCCCCGGTGAAGGAGAACCGCTCCGCGAGAGCTCCCGTCTCCGGCAGGCCGATGTAGTTGGGCTCCTGCCCCGGGAGGACGGCGTAATAGGCCCCCAGGGCCTCTTGGCGGAGGTAAATGCTCGCTTTGGCGTTGACGGCGCAAAAGGCCGCCAGGCCGCCGCCATGGTCGGAGTGGCCGTGGGAGAGCACGGCGGTATCCACGGCGGCAAGGTCGATTCCAAGGGTCCGGGCGTTATCCAGGAAGGAGGCGTCGGGCCCCATGTCGAAGAGGACCTTGCGCCCCGCCGCCTCCACATAGAGGGAGAGCCCCCGGGCGGCGGTAAGCTCGGGGCGGTGGGACGTGTTTTCCAGCAGAGTGACGATTTTCATGGGGAACCTCCCGGTTTTGGATTCAAGCCGCCCCTTGACAGCGGGGGCGGTGTTGGATATACTTAGGAGTAAGCGGGCGGTTATTTCTTTAGGTTGAACCCTAACTGGATAGCCGCAAGCGCAAGCGTAAGTAACGCGATGGTTTCCGGCACGCTCATGGGCCTCGCCTCTTTCCACTTGAAAGAGGATTGACCCCGCCGCTCTTCCCATTTTCATTGTACCACGTTTGTCAATAAGTTCCGGAAAGCCCCGCGCCGGCGCGCGGGGTTTTTTATGTCTCCGGCTTCGGCCGGTAGGGGCGGACACATAGGTCCGCCCCTACGTGGGCCAGTCCCGCCTTGGCGGACACAGGTGTGTTTGTTACAATGGTCCTATAAGAACACACTTGCGTCTTTTAGGAGGTCACGTCATGGACACTTATTCAAATTGTCTGTACGACCATATCATGGGGCGGCCGCTTTTAAGCGGCCGGCGGGACATGACGGAATACAGCCTCCGTTCCGTGGAGCAGGACCGGGCGTGGGAGGAACCGCGAAAGGTCCTGACGGCGGAGCGGCTCCGGTTTCTGGAGGACTATCAGACGGCCAAGGCCCGGGTCTGCGCCCTGGAGGACGAATGGCTCTTCCGGGAGACCGTCTCCCTGGGCAGGTGGATGGCCGCCGAGGGCGGCGGCCCCTACAGGGAATGTCGACGTTTGCCCTAAACCGGCTCCCCGTACAGGGCCCAGGTGTTGCTTCCGGTGATCCTCACGTCCAGGAATCGCCCGATCAGGGACTTGTCCCCCTTTAACCGCACCAGGCGGTTGCCCTCCGTTCGGGAGGAGAGGGGATACGCCTCGTCGCCGCTCTCCCCGTCCACCAGGACCCGGAGCGTTTTCCCTACATATCCGGCGTGTATCCGGGCGGAGTGGGCGTTCTGAACCTCCAGCAGGCGGTCGAACCAGGCCTGCTTTTCCTCCCGGGAGGCGGGGTCCGGCAGCTCCGCCGCCTTCGTTCCCGGCCGGGGGGAGTAGATAAACGTGAAGAGCGCGTCAAAGCCCACCTCTTCCACCAAGGACACGGTGTCCATGGCCTCCGCCTCCGTCTCCCCGGGGAAGCCGATGATCACGTCGCTGGTCAAAACCAGCCCCGGCATGACGGACCGGGCGTACCGGATCAGCTCCCGGTATTTCTCCCGGGTGTAGCGCCGGTTCATCTCCGCCAGCACCCGGTCGTTTCCGGACTGGAAGGGCAGGTGGAGCTGCTTGGCAACATGACGGCACTTCGCCATCACGTCGAAAAGCCGGGGGGTGGCGTCCTTGGGGTGGCTGGACATGAAGCGGATCCAGTAGTCCCCGGGAATCTGGTCGATGTCCTCCAGCAGGTCCGGGAAACGGTAGCCGCTGTCCAGGTCGTTGCCATAGGAGTTCACGTTCTGTCCCAGCAGGGTGATATCCTTGTATCCGGCCTCCACCAGCTCCCGGACCTCCGCCAGCACGGCGGCGCTCTCCCGGCTTCGCTCCCGGCCCCGGACATAGGGCACGATGCAGTAGGAGCAGAAGTTGTTGCACCCGTACATGATGGAGACCCAGGCCTTCACCCCCCGTTCCCGGACCACCGGCAGCCCCTCGGCGATGCAGCCGTGCTCGTCGGCGGTGGAAAAGACCCGCTTCCGGGTTTCGTAAACCTGCCACAAAAGCTCCGGAAAGCGCCACAGGGCCTGGGGCCCAAAGACCAAATCCACATGGCGGTAGGATTCCCTCACCCGCTTCGCCACCCGATCTTCCTGGGCCATGCAGCCGCAAAGGACGATGACCTGCTCCGGGTTCTCCTTCTTGGAGTGGGTCAGGATGCCAAGGTTCCCAAAAACCCGCTGCTCCGCGTGCTCCCGGATGGCGCAGGTGTTCAGCAGGGCCAGGTCCGCCTCCTTCGGGTCCTCCGTAAAGGTGAAGCCCATTTCCTCCAGCATGCCCATGATCCGCTGGCCGTCCGCCACGTTCTGCTGGCAGCCGAAGGTCTCCACACAGGCCCGGGGATGGGCCCCCCGGGCGGCGAACAGGGCCTTGACCTTCTCCTGAAAGTCCCGCTGGCGGAGGATTTCCGCCTCCGGGACCATGATTTCCTCTCGCTTCAAACCGTTTCCTCCATACCTATACGGGATGTTGATGCTTAAACAAGCGTATCATACCATGAAAGCCCGGAAAGCACAAGGAAAAATCCCGGCGGCGAACCCGGCTCTTTGTGGTTTTCGCCAGAGGTAAACGATTTGCCTTTGTGGAAAATGTAAAATTTCACAAAACCCCTTGACGGGCGGTTAAAATTATTGTATATTTTAGCTACAGAAAGAGGTGAGTCCAGTGTATTAGTCCGACACGAAAGCCCACGTCTTCCAGCGCCGTTCGAAAAACCCCCAGCGCAGCCCCGGCAAATACGTGATCTCAGATTCCCAAAAACGAAACACCGCTCACTAAGGATGAGGCCGCGGGACCAACAGGTCGGCGCAAGAAACTGTTTCATGGATTGGAAACCCCCAAGGATCACTCATACTCCGGCAAATTTCCCACGAACGGCAGCCTTTAGAAAGCACGAGGTACAAGGACCAATGGATAGTCCGATCAATGGTTGAGCCCCCCATTCGCCGAAGGAGCGGATGGGGGGATGTTTTTTTTGCGAAAGCGCCCTACCCCCTGGCGGCGGGTCTGGGGATACGCTCCCTTTGAAGCGGTCGGGGGCGCTGCCCTGCCGCCTTCCCAAAAATCAACGGGCGGCGTCATAAGACGCCGCCCGCTTGCTGGTTTATCAATTCGCGAAACTCGGTTTCGGTCTCAGCCCTTCACCAAAGAGGCGATCTCGTCGGCGAAGTTCTCCTGCTTTTTCTCGATGCCCTCGCCCTTCTCGAACCGCACGGCGGTCTTGAAGGTGATGGCGCCGCCCAGCTCCTTGGCCGCGTGGGCGATATAGGCCTCCACAGACCCCTCGAACACGTCGGCGCGGACGGAATCCTGCTGGAGCAGGCAGTTCTCGGAATAGAACTTGTTCAGCTTGCCCATGACGATCTTCTCCCGGACCTGCTCGGGCTTGCCCGCCATTTTCGGGTCGTTCTCCATCTGGGCCAGCATGACCTTCTTCTCCTCGTCTAGCACGTCCTGGGTCACCTGGGACTTGTCCCAGAAGCGGGGGTTCAGGGCGGCGATCTGCATGGCGATGTTCTTGCCCAGCTCCGCCACCTGTTCGGCGGAGAGGCCGGTCTCCAGGTTCACCAGCACGCCGATCTTGCCGCCGGCGTGGACGTAGGGCACGGACACGCCCTCGGCGTACCGGGCAAAGCGGCGGACCTTGATGTTCTCGCCGATGACCAGCACCATCTCCTGCTGCTGCTGGGTGACGGTGAGGTCGGTTCCATTATATTTGCACTCCATCAGAGCGTCCAGGTCGGCGGGGTTCTCCTTGGCCACGGTGGCGGCCACGCCCTTGACGAAGTCCACGAATTTCTCGTTTTTGCCCACGAAGTCGGTTTCGGCGTTCACCTCTACCACCACGCCCACGCCGTCGATGACGGCGGCGTAGGCCATGCCCTCGGCGGCCACGCGGCCCGCCTTCTTCACGGAAGCGGCCATGCCCTTTTCCCGCAGCCACTCCACGGCCTTGTCCATGTCGCCGTCGGTGGCCACCAGGGCCTTTTTGCAGTCCATCATACCTACGCCGGTCATCTCGCGCAGGTTCTTTACATCAGTTGCGCTAAAAGCCATAATTGCGTTCCTCCAAATTTATTGTATCGCCGTATCTCACTCGGCGGCGGGAGCCTCGGGCTCCTCGGTCTGCTCGCCCTGGCGGCCCTCCAGCACGGCGTTGGCCATGATGGAGGAGATCAGCTTGATGGCCCGGATGGCGTCGTCGTTTCCGGGGATCACATAGTCGATTTCGTCGGGGTCGCAGTTGGTATCGGCGATGGCCACCACGGGAATGCCCAGCTTGTGGGCCTCGGCAATGGCGTTGCGCTCCTTCCGGGTGTCCACGATGAAGAGGGCGCCGGGGAGCTTCTTCATCTCCTTCACGCCGCCGAGATACTTCTCGAGCTTGGCGATCTCACCCAAGTGCTTCATGACTTCCTTCTTGGGCAGCATGTCGAAGGTGCCGTCCTCCTGCATGGCCTTGAGCTGGTTCAGCCGGTCCACGCGGGTGCGCATGGTCTTGAAGTTGGTCATCATGCCGCCCAGCCACCGGGCGTTGACATAGTACTGGCCGCAGCGGCCCGCCTCCTCCCGGATGGCGTCCTGGGCCTGCTTCTTGGTGCCCACGAACAGCAGGGACTGGCCGTTTTCAGAGAGCTGGCGGACGAAGTTGTACGCCTCCTCCAGCTTGCGGACGGTCTTCTGGAGGTCGACAATATAGATGCCGTTGCGCTCCGTGTAGATATAGGGGGCCATCTTGGGGTTCCACCGGCGGGTCTGGTGGCCGAAGTGGACGCCCGCCTCAAGCAGGGCCTTCATGGATACGACGCTGGAATTTGCCATGGTGTTTGTTCCTCCAAATCAAGTTTAGTTTTTACCTCCGGCGGCTTCATCCCCCCCGCCAACCCAGGGCCTTGAGGCACCGGGCACCGGCGGAAAGTCGGCGTGCCGTGCGGAATGCTGAAATATCATATCACAGCCGGTTTTCCAATGCAAGGGGATTTTAACAAATCTCCGGGTTTTTTTCGGGAAAACTTCCCCTGTCCCCGCTTAAAGATTGACATTTCCCCTCCGGGGAAGCATAATGGGGATATGATATGAGAGGGGACGCCGCCGCGCCCCGCGAAAGGAGCCTTTTTCCAATGGACACCATTTATATCACCGGGCACCGAAACCCGGATACGGACTCCATCGTCTCCGCCATGGCCTACGCCGCCCTCCAAAACGCCCTGGGGAACCGGCAGTACCGGGCCGCCCGGCTGGGCCAGATCAGCGACGAGACCCAAATCGTCCTGGACCGCTTCGGCTTCCAGCCCCCCAAGCTCATCGACAATGTCCGCACCCAGGTCCGGGACCTGGACTACGACACGCCCCCCACCCTCTCCGCCGCGGCCACCGTCAGCCGGGGCTGGCAGGCCATGCAGGGGGGGAACCTCTCCATCCTCCCCGTGGCCAACGAGGACGGGACCCTCTACGGCACCCTCTCCGCCGGGGACGTGGCCAACTACGACATCACCACCGTCCGCAACCCCCGGGTGGAGGATATTCCGGTGTTCAACCTCATCTCCGTGCTGGAAGGGAAGCTCCTCCACGAGAGCGAGGACGCGCCGGACCTGGTTTCCGGGGAGGTGACCATCGCCCTGCCCGCCAGCCGGGAGAATCTGCTCTTCTCCAGCCCGGACAGCGTGGTCATCTGCGGCGACCAGCCGGACATGGTCCAGCGGGCCCTGGACCTCCAGGTGAACTGCGTCATCATCTGCCAGGGAGAGGCGCCCCAGGAGCTTTTGGAGCGGGCGGGAAAGACCTGCGTGATTTCCACCCCCATCGACGCCTACCAGGCTCTGCGGCTCATCTTCCACGCCCTGCCTATCGCCCGGGTGTGTAAGAGCAAGGATCTGGTCTGCTTCCACCTGGACGACTATATTGACGACGTGCAGGACGCCGTGCTGGAAAGCCGCTTCCGGGCCTATCCCATTTTGGACGAGGACGAAAGGGTGGTGGGGATGCTGTCCCGCTACCACCTCCTCCGCCCCCGGCGCAAGCGGGTGGTGCTGGTGGACCACAACGAGAAGTCCCAGTCCGTCACGGGGCTGGACCAGGCGGACATTCTGGAGATCATCGACCACCACCGCCTGGCGGACATCGAGACGAAAAACCCCATTCACGTCCGAAACGAGGCGGTGGGCAGCACCAACACCATCATCGCGGAAATGTACCAGGAAAAGGGCCTGATGCCCACGGCGAAGATGGCGGGGCTCATGGCGGCGGCCATCGTGTCGGACACGGTGATGTTCAAGTCCCCCACCTGCACCCAGCGGGACATCGACATCGCCAACCGCATGGCCCGCATCGCGAGCGTGAAGCTGGAGGACCTGGGGCAGGCGATTTTCTCCGCCGCCTGCGGGGATGACAAGACCGCCGAGGCCATGCTGAAAACCGACTACAAGGAGTTCCACATCGCCGGGCACAACCTGGCGGTGAGCCAGATCACCACCATGGATTCCGACCGGCTTCTCAAGCGGCTGGATGAGTTCTTGAAGATCATGGCCGAAACCCGGGAGAAGCGGGGGCTCCAGAGCGTGGTGCTGATGATTACCGACGTGCTGCTGGAGGGGACCCAGCTTCTCTTCATGGGGGACGAGGACACCATCCGCCAGGCGTTTGGGATCAAGGGGGAGGAGAATTACGCCTTCCTGCCCAAGATTATGTCCCGAAAGAAGCAAGTGATTCCCATGCTGTCCGCATTATGGGGATGATGCTCCCCCGCCCGTCAGGGCGAGTAAAATCCCCCCCCCCTTTCAGGGGGAAAAGTAAGGAGGCCCCGCCATGCCGCAGGCACCCGAC
>CAQXTN010000054.1:0-11041 GCA_948916585.1 uncultured Oscillibacter sp.
GTCTTGCAGGGCTTGCCGCACACGGGGCACACGCCCTCCGTGCCGCTCTGCTTCAAGGGCATGCAGCGGGAGCTGACCCCCGCCCGCTCCTTCATGGCCAGCTCGCACTCCAGGGAGCCGCACCACTTGGACCGCAGGAAGCCGCCCTTCCCCTCGGCGATGGCCTTGGCCTCCTCGGGGGAGGCGATGTCGAAGGTGTTGTCCTCCCGGTTTTGGAGCGCCTGCGCGTACATGTTGTCATGCACCTCGTCCAGGAGCTTTTTCACCGTCTCCTCCAGCTCCGCCAGGGGGACCGTCACCTTCTCGCCGGTGTCCCGGCGGGCAATGACGCACTGCTCCTTCTCCATGTCCTTGGGGCCGATCTCCACCCGGAGGGGCACGCCCTTCATCTCGTATTCCGCAAACTTCCAGCCGGGGGAATTGTCGGAATCGTCCATCTTGGAGCGTACCCCGGCGGTTTTCAGCCGGTCCCGGAGGGCCGCCGCCGCGTCCAGCACGCCGGGCTTGTGGGACGCCACAGGGATGACCACCGCCTGGATGGGGGCCACCCGGGGAGGCAGCACCAGGCCGTTGTCGTCTCCGTGGGTCATGATGATGCCGCCGATCATCCGGGTGGAGACGCCCCAGCTGGTCTGGTGGGGATGGTGGAGCTGGTTGTCCTTCCCGGTGTAGGTAATGCCGAAGGCCTTGGCGAAGCCGTCCCCGAAATAGTGGCTGGTGCCCGCCTGGAGGGCCTTGTGGTCGTGCATCATGCACTCCACGGTGTAGGTCTCCTCGGCCCCCTTGAACTTCTCCTTGTCCGTCTTCCGGCCCCGGAGGACGGGCATGGCCAGGAAGTTCTCCATGAAGTCCGCGTAGACGTTCAGCATCCGCATGGTCTCCTCCCGGGCCTCCGCCTCATCCGCGTGCATGGTGTGGCCCTCCTGCCAGAGGAATTCCCGGTGGCGGAGGAAGGGGCGGGAGGTCTTCTCCCACCGCAGGACGCTGCACCACTGGTTGTAGAGCTTGGGCAGGTCCCGCCAGGAGTGGATGATATTGGCGTAATGCTCGCAAAAGAGAGTCTCGGAGGTGGGGCGGACGCAGAGGCGGTCCTCCAGCTTCTCGCTGCCTCCCATGGTAATCCAGGCGCACTCCGGGGCGAAGCCCTCCACATGGTCCTTCTCCTTCTGGAGCAGGGACTCGGGGATCAGCACCGGGAGATAGACGTTCTCATGGCCCGTCTCCTTGAAGCGGCGGTCCAGCTCGCCCTGGATGTTCTCCCAGATGGCGTAGCCGTAGGGCCGGTAGATGAACATGCCCTTGACGGAGGTGTAGTCGATGAGCTCCGCCTTTTTGCAGACGTCGGTGTACCACTGGGCAAAGTCCGCGTCCCGGGCGGTGATGGCGTCCACTTGTCTTTTATCCGTAGCCATAGCGTTTTCGTT
Source organism: uncultured Oscillibacter sp. (assembly GCA_948916585.1). Classification (GTDB taxonomy): domain Bacteria; phylum Bacillota; class Clostridia; order Oscillospirales; family Oscillospiraceae; genus Oscillibacter. The sequence goes on from CAQXTN010000054.1 coordinate 1,425, forward strand.
CCTTTCCTATTTAGGGTCCTAAAATAACGAGTTTATTTTATCCGCCCAGGGCGGAATTGTCAACCGTTTCCGGGGAGCGGGCTCGTCCATCCGGAGATTTTATCGCGCGGGGCGGACCGATGTTTCCGCCCCCCGGGATTACCGAGGATCGCCGGGCGCTTTCTCGTCCGGGACCGCCCTCACCGCCCCGGCAGGGGGAAGGCCCGCAGAATCACCCGCCCGAAGCACACCAGGCTCCGCCCGCCGGAGGAGGGGAGAATCACATCCGCGTCCGCCCGGGCCCGGTTCAGGGAAAAGAGGTACACAATTCCCGCCGGGTCCTTGTAGTACTGCTTGCAAAACACGTCTCCATCCACGCAGAAGATTCCCACGTCTCCCGCCTTCAAGGGGTCCCGGTTCACATAGGCCACAGACCCGTCGGCGATGTAGGGGGCCATGGAGTCTCCCTGAATCCGCACGGCGAACTCCGCCGCCGGGGGCACGTCCCCCGTAACGGGAATGTAATCAAAATCCTCCCCAAAGGCCGGGGCGGCGTACCCGGCGGCGGCAGGGGTCCGGTAGAGGGGGATCATCCGGGGCTCTGCCGCTCCAGGGGCCTTCTCCGCCTCGTCCCGGCAGGCGCGCAGCGCCTCCACCATGGTCCGCACCGTCTCCCGCCCCAAAGCGGACAGCCCCCGGTATCCTTCCAGCAGCCTCTGCTCCTTCGGGTCCACGGCCCGCTTGTTGTACTGAAAGCTGTCTTGAAACAAGGTGTTCGGGTCCACCTCCAGGGAGTCGAAGAGCCGCAGCATAATCTCCTCCTTGGGAAAGCTAACCCCCGTCTCATAATTTCCCACGGCGGAAGGGGAGACCCCCAGTAAAGCGGCCAGCTCGGCCCTGGTCATATCCAATTCCCCCCGCCGGGCCCGCATCCTCTCGCCAAACGACATCCCCGCACCTCCCCTTTTATTTCTCTCATCTTACCAGCGTGCGAAAGCCCTGTCAATCTTTTTTACAAGAATCTTGTAAAATCCCCCTTGACATCCTCGAACATATGTGCTATTTTAAAGTCACCGCCAAGTTTCTTGTAATTCCACCGCCCCGTATCCCCCGTCCCTCGTCCCCCGTAAAAAACCTCAACCGCGGACCCAGCAGCGCGGTCCGCGGTTGAAGGCGAAGAAATTCCCACCAGAGCGCAGTTTTCGGCGAAGCCGGAAACGGAACGGTGGTGGGAACTTTTGAGCTGGTGGGGGAAGGTGGATTCGAACCACCGAAGTCAGTGACAACAGATTTACAGTCTGCCCCATTTGACCGCTCTGGAATTCCCCCAGATATCAGTATGAACTTGTGGAGCTGGTGGACGGACTCGAACCCCCGGCCTGCTGATTACAAATCAGCTGCTCTACCAACTGAGCTACACCAGCAGTTCCAACAGCATTGCCTATTCTAGCAGACCGTTTCCCATTTGTCAACAAAAATTTTTCCTATTTTCACGGTTTTTTCAAAGGAGAGGATTTACATGTTAAAAACCAGCCGCCGCCCCGGGAGGCGGGCCCTGCGCTGCACCCTGTGCGGCCGGGAAATTCTCCGGGGCGAGGAGTATTGGGCCTGCAACGGCCACCTTTCCTGCGGGGAGTGCTTTTCGGAGCTGGCCCGGCGGGAGCTGGCCCCCTGCCGGGAGATTCTGGGAAGGGAGGTCCGGCTATGACGCTTTTGGAGATGTCCCTTTCCTACCGCAGCAGCGCCGCCGCCATCCACGGGCGCATCGTGGAGCTGCGGACCCAGGAGCGGACCCAGGCGGACCCGGAGGCGGCCTTCCGCCTCCGCCGCCGCATCGACGAGCTGACCCCCCTCTGGCGGGAAGCCCGGGAGCTGGCGGCGCTGACCGCCCACTACTATGACAGGAGTTATCACAAGCATGAGAAATACACGCTATGAAGGACTCTTCTCCACCCGGGCCAGCGAATGGATCGGGGACCTGACGGTCTGGAACCGGCAGAACGCCGCCGACAACTCAGAGCGGCTGGAGCGCCTCCGCCGGAATCTCCGCCAGGCCCGGGAGCGGGAGCTGACCCCCCGCCAGCGGCAGATGCTGGACCTTTACTATGACCAGGGGATGACCATTCCCCAGATCGCCCGGGAGTTGGGGGTCAACCGCTCCACGGTCTCCCGGACCCTTCGCCGGGCCCGGGACCGGCTGTACCGCTGCCTGCGCTACGCTTTGTAGATTTTCCACGGGAAAACCCAGGATTTTCCTGCCGTTTCGTCCATTCTGTCCCTCTTTTTCCCTTGCGGATTCCTCCAGAAGCGTCTATAATCATAGCCAGCATGTTCCATCGAAAAACAATCACGACCGCCCCGGAAGCGACGGGGCGCGGGGGAAGGGCCGGCCAGGCCGCCGGACCGGGAGGAACGATATGAAGGACATGATGTATAATTCCCTGCACCACCGCTGGCTGCGCCTGCTGGCCGCCATGCTGGGAGAGGGCGTGGTGGCCCTGGCGCTGAACCTCTTCATTGTGCCGCTGGGCCTGTACTCCGGCGGCCTGATGGGCTTTTGCCAGCTGGTCCGCACCCTGCTTCAGGAGAAAATGGGGCTCAGCTTCGGCGGGGCGGACATCGCGGGTATCCTCTATTTCATCAGCAACATTCCCATTTTGCTCCTGGGGTGGAAAACCCTGGGGCGGGCGATGACCTTTAAGACCATCGCCTGCACCGTGTCCTTTTCCTTCTTCTACAGCGTCATTCCCTCGCCGTCGGTCCCCATTGTGGAGGACTACCTCACCTCCTGCCTGCTGGGGGGCATCATCGTGGGCACCGCCAGCGGCATTGTGCTGACCTGCGGCGGCAGCGGCGGCGGACTGGACATCGTGGGATTGTGCCTGAGCAAGCGGGGCAGCCGCTTCACCGTGGGCAAGTTCTCCCTGACGGTCAACTTCTTCCTCTACGCCGCCTGCCTGATTCTCTTCATCCCGGAGGTGGCCATTTACTCCATCATCTATAACTTCTTCTCCGCCATGGTGCTGGACCGGATGCACCAGCAAAACGTCAACGTCCAGGCCATGATCTTCACCAAGGAGGACGAGAAGGAGCTGGGCCGCTTCATCATTGAAAAGCTGGGCCGCAGCGTCACCTATTGGGAGGGCACCGGGGCTTACAGCGGGAAGGGCCTCCACGTGCTGGTGGTGTGCCTGTCCAAGTTTGAGATCGAGGAGCTGCTCCACGCCGTCCACGAGCGGGACAGCCACGCCTTCGTCACCGTCCAGGAGCGGGTCCGGGTCTTTGGAAACTTCGTGCGGAAGCTGGAGTGACCGGGAGCGCTTGACCGGCATCATACCGGCAAAAGAGGGGGCCGCCTGGGGCGGCCCTCTTTTCGCGGGCGATTCATGCTCCTGTCCGGTCCAATCGTTCCGTCACAGGGGACGCAATCTTGTAGGGGCGGACCTATGTGTCCGCCCCTACAGGGTGTCCTACAGGAAAGTGGCCGGCGGTTTTACGATTCCGTTCCCTCCAAGATTTCCCGAACCCGGAGCACGCCGCCCTCCACGGAGAACCGGACCTCCAGCCCGGCGAAGCCGAAGCCGTAGACCCGTTCCGGGTCCTCCTGATACCGGGGCCGGGGGTCCAGGGCCAGCACCGCCCGGAGGGCCTCCCGCCGCCGCGGCGGGACCCTCTCCCAGAGCTCCGGCGGACACTCCACCGCCAGCGTCTCCCCGGCGGGAACGGAGGCAAAGCCCCCCAGGGCCTCGGGGCGGCAGTCGGCGTAGGGGAGGTAGGGCTTGATATCCAGAATGGGCGTGCCGTCCATCAGGTCCGCCCCCCGGACCCGGAGGACGGTTCCCCACTCCCGGGTCTCCTCCATGCCCGCCAGGGTGACGGCGGACAGGGCGATGGGGTTGGGCCGGAAGGGGGACCGGGTGGAAAACACCCCCAGACGGGCGTTGCCCCCCAGCCGGGGCGGACGGACGGTGGGGGACCACTCCGCCCGGACGGCCTGGTCGAACACCCACAGCAGCCAGATGTGGGAAAAACCCTCCAGCCCCCGGAGGGCGGCGGGGTTCCGGTACTTCGGCTCAAAGACCACCAGGGCCTCCAGCGCCTCCACCAGGCCGCTCTGGCGGGGCACGCCGAACTTTCCGGTAAAGTCGCTGTGAATCCGGGCAATGGTTTTCATGGTAAATTCCTGGGGCATGGCGGGCCTCCTCTCTGTTTCCGCCCCCATTATACCGGAGGCGGCGGAAAAAGGGAAGCCCCTAGGTAGGCCGGGCCGCTGGAAAGGCGTATCCAACGGTCCGGCGAGGGGTTAAAACGCCCGGTCGATGGCGTTCCCCGCGTCGTCCACGGCGTTTCGGACGGAGCGTCCGGCGTCGTCCACGGCGTCCCGGGCGTCGCCCATCAGGCCGTCGTCATAGCCGTCGTTGTTGTAATCCCCCCGGTAGTCCTCGGTTCCGTTGACAGAGCTGTCCGTCGTTCCGGTTCCGCCGCCGCCGCAGGCGGTAAGGCAGACCGCCAGCAGAAGGGAAACCAGCAGAAACAGCAGAGTATTTTTCATGGGATACTCCTCCTTCGATCTTTCCGGCTCCGGGCCCCGCCGGTCCGGCGGGGCCCGGAGCCTTCCCGTCAAAGAAGCGCGCGGGCAAAGCCCCCCGCCGCTTTGACGGCTCACGGAACGAAAATTCCGCTCCGTGTTCACGATACCCAAGCCCTATTGTCTCCCGCGCGCCTGAATCAAACCCCGGCAAATTTCGGAGCGAACGTCTTTTTTTAGAAAACGCCCCGGGCTTTCGCATGAATTGCCCGGCGGGGCCATAGGATGGAGAACGGGAGGACTGGCGGGTGAAGCGGGGCGGCTGGGAATTTCTCTGGAGAACTCTTGAAATTTCAGCGAAATGACGTATAAGTTTCCATAAAATTGGCGTAAACTAACAAAAAGAATTTTACTGCCAAGGAAAATTTTTTGAAATGTTTGTGCAATTGTCCATTGACGGGAGACGGAAAAGCGGTTATGATGGTACAGTAATGACTCGTGGGCAAACGGTTCCATTTGATTTGATACAAAAAGGAGAGCTGCAACATGTATACGCAGGAAATCACGGTCAACAACGAAGTTGGTTTGCACGCCCGCCCCGCCACATTCTTCATCCAGAAGGCCAACGAGTTTAAAAGCGGCATCTGGGTCGAGAAGGAGGATCGCCGCGTCAACGCCAAGAGCCTGTTAGGCGTGCTGTCCCTGGGCATCGTGAAGGGCACCCCCATTACCCTGATCGCGGACGGCAGCGACGAGAAAGAGGCGGTCACCGCGCTGGTGGATCTGGTGAAAGACAACTTCGGAGAGTAACGAACCATCCCCGTGCTGCCCGTCAGCGCGGGGAGGTCTTTTTTTATTGGGCCGCGCCTGGGAGGAGGACGCCTCTCCGGGAAACGGCGGTCCCGGGAGAAGGGCGGACACGCAGGTCCGCCCTTCTCCCCCGAACGCAATTCCCCCGGAAGAGCCCCATCAACCGGCAAAGGAGGCCAAGCCATGACCAAGGACGAGCTGAAGGAAAAAGCGAATGACCTGCCGCTTTTGCCGGGGGTCTATCTGATGATGGACAAAACCGGGAAGGTCATCTACGTGGGCAAGGCGAAGAGGCTGAAAAACCGGGTCAGCCAGTACTTTCAGGACAGCGCCTCCCACACCGCCAAGACGAGGCAGATGGTCTCCCAGATCGACCACTTCGACACCATCTTCGTCTCCAGCGAGTTCGAGGCTCTGGTGCTGGAAAACTCCCTCATCAAGCGGCACATGCCCCGGTACAATATCCTGCTCAAGGACGACAAGGGCTATCCCTTCGTCCGCCTCTCCCGGGAGACCTATCCCCGCTTCTCCATGGTCCACAAGTGGGCCAATGACGGCGCGAAGTACTTCGGCCCCTTCGGCGGGCGGTTTGAGACCCGCCAGGCCCTGGACGCGGTGTGCGCCGCCCTGCGGCTTCCCACCTGCAGCCGGAAATTCCCCCGGGACGTCGGGGCGGAGCGGCCCTGCCTGAACTTCCACATGGGCCGCTGCGACGGGTTCTGCCGTCCGGAAATGACGGCGGAGGAATACCAGCGCCGCATCCGCCAGGCCAGCCAGATGCTGGAGGGCAAGGCCAAGGACCTTCTCCGGGAGATGGCCGGGGAGATGGAGGCGGAGGCGGAGGCCCTGCGGTTTGAGCAGGCGGCGGCCCTCCGGGACCGGATCAACGCCATCAGCGCCCTTTCCAAAAAGCAGACGGTCATCGCCGGGCTCTGCGCCGACACGGACATCTGGGGCCTGTACCGGGGGGCGGGCAAGTGCTGCTACGCCGTCCTGCACATGGAGGAGGGAAACCTGGCGGGCCGGGAGACGGAGCTGTTCACCGCCCCCATGGAGGAGGGACAGGAGGAAATGCTCTCCGCCCTGACGGCCCAGTACTACCTGCCCCGGGCTATTTTGCCCCATGAGATTTTACTGCCCTTTGAGACGGAGGGGTACTGTGAAAACCTCTCGGAGGTCCTGACGAAACGAGCGGGGCACAAGGTCTGGGTCCACGTCCCCCAGCGGGGGGAGAAGGCGTCCTTGATGGCCATGGCCCAGCGGAACGCCGCCGAGGAGGCGGAGCGGGCCACCACCGCCGAGGAGCGGGTGGCCCACACCCTGGAGCTTTTGACGAAGATGCTGGACCTCCCGGCCCCGCCCAAGCGGCTGGAGTCCTTCGACATCTCCAACACCGGGGGCAGCGACATCGTGGCCTCCATGGTGGTCTACAGCGGCACAAGGCCCCTGAAAAGCGCCTACCGGCGCTTTCGCATCAAGGAGCTGGCGGGGAAGCCCGACGACTACGCCTCTATGCGGGAGGTGCTCCGGCGGCGGCTTCAGCGGGCGGCGGACGGGGACGAGAAGTTCCTGCCCCTGCCGGACGTGTTTTTGATCGACGGCGGCGTCACCCATGCCCAGACGGCCCTGGGCGTGGCGGAGGAATTCGGGGTCGGCGTCCCCATCTTCGGCATGGTGAAGGATGACCGGCACCGGACGAGGGCCCTGGTGACCCCGGAGGGCCGGGAGATCGGCATTGTGGGGAATCAGGCGGTGTTTTCCCTCATCGGGCAGATTCAGGAGGAGACTCACCGCTTCGCCATCACCTACCACCACGAGAGCCACGGAAAAAGCGCCCTGCGCTCCGCCCTGGACGGCATCCCCGGCGTGGGGCCGAAGCGGCGGGAAGAGCTGCGGAAGAAGTTTGGGACCATCAAGGCCATTCGGGAGGCGGAGGTGGAGGCCCTGGCGGCGGTGGTGCCAAGACCCGCCGCGGAGGCGGTTTGGAGGCATTTTCACCCCAAGGAGGGGGAGTGATGCTCGCCCTTCGGGCGGGGGAGAATGGATACCAGCGATGGCTGGTTCATTGCACCTCTTTTCGCTGCCGCTAACCTGGTATATGACGAGAAAAACGACCGGAGGGTTTTTGCCCTTCGGTCGTTTTGGCGCGCTGAGACTTGGCTGCCGTCGCTCCGGCCCGGTTCATCACCAGACAACCAGAGCGCGCGAAAGTTCTTTGGATACTTTCTTTCAAGAAAGTATCACTTCGCGGCCTTGGCGGCCCGGATGGCCTCGGTCAGCAGCGGGGTCACCTTGAAGAGGTCGCCGCAGATGCCGTAGTCCGCAATCTCAAAGATGGGGGCCGTGTCGTTCTTGTTCACCGCGATGATGCACTCGGAATCCTGCATACCCGCCTTGTGCTGAATCGCGCCGGAGATGCCCAGAGCCACGTACACCTTCGGGTGCACCGTCTTGCCCGTCTGGCCCACCTGGTGGTCCGCAGACAGCCAGCCGCTGTCGATGGTGGCACGAGAGCCGCCGACGACGCCGCCCAGCTCCGCGGCCAGCTCTTCCGCCAGCTTGATGCCGCCCTCGACATCCTTAGAGATGCCGCGGCCCACGGATACGATGAAGTCCGCGCCGATGAGGTCCACCAGCTTCTTCGCCGCCTTGACCACCTCGGTGACCTCGGTCTGCACGTCCGCCTCGCTCAGGGTGAAGGCGGGCTTTTCAATGACGCAGGCGTCGGCCTTGGCCTGATCGAAGGGGTTCTTCTTCATAACGCCGGGGCGCACCGTCGCCATGCAGGGACGGAAGCGGGGGCAGATGATGGTGGCCATCAGGTGGCCGCCGAAGGCCGGACGGGTCATCTTCAGGTTCCGGTCCTCCATGTCCCACTTCTGGCCGTCCACATCGAGAGTGGAGGCCTCCCGCAGGAACTGGATGTAGTTGGCGACGTCGATGTCCAGGTGGGTGCAGTCCGCGCACAGGCCGGTGTGCAGCCGGGCCGCGCAGCGGGGAGCCAGGTCCCGGCCGATGTTCGTCGCGCCAATCAGGAAGGCCTCGGGCTTCAGCTCCTCAATGACGTCGCAGATGACCTTGGCATAGGCGTCCGTGTTGTAGACGGACAGCATGGGGCTCTCGCAGACATAGACCTTGTCCGCGCCGTAGCCGCCCAGCTCCTTGGCTGTAGCTTCAATGCCCTCGCCGCCCAGGAGGAGGCCGCAGAGGTTCACGCCCAGCTCGTTGGCCAGGTCCCGGCCCTTGGAAATCAGCTCGAAGTCGGTGGGCATCAGCTTGCCCTCGCGCTGCTCGCAAAAGACCCAAACGTCCTTGAAGGCAGCGATATCCGCGCTATTGAAAGTAGACATGTTCTATATACTCCCTTCTCAGATAATGTGTTTGCCGGCCAGGATGGAAGCCAGCTTCTCGCAGGTCTCCTTGCCGTCGCCCTCCAGCATCATGCCCGCGCCCTTCTGGGGAGGCGTGAAGCTCTTGAAGATGTTGGTGGGAGAGCCCTTCAGACCGATGGTGCTGGGGTCGATGAGCTTGTGGTCCTTGAGCTTGTCAAAGTCGAAGGTCTCCAGGGGCTTGTTGTAGGTCGCGTAGATGCCGCCGATGGACATATAGCGGGGGTTGTTCAGCTCCTTGATGCAGGTCAGGAGGCAGGGGGTCTTGACCTTGATGGTCATATAGCCGTCCTCCAGCATCCGCTTGACGGTGATGTTTTCTCCGTCCTTGTGGATGTCGGCGGCGTAGGTCACCTGGGGCAGGTTCAGCTTCTCGGCAATCTGGGGGCCCACCTGGGCGGTGTCGCCGTCGATGGCCTGGCGGCCGCACATGACCACGTCGTCTTTTTCCACGCCGATGGTGTCAATGGCGGCGGCGAGAATCTGGGAGGTGGCGTAGGTGTCGGAGCCGCCGAACTCCCGGGCGGAGACCAGGACGCCCTCGTCCGCGCCCATGGCCATCAGCTCCCGGAGCATGGAGGCCGCGGGAGGGGGCCCCATGGTGACCACAATCACCTTGCAGCCGGTTTCGTCCTTCAATTTCAGGGCGGCCTCTACGGCGTTCATGTCGTCGGGGTTCGTGATGGTCTGCATGGAAGCCCGGTTCAGGGTGCCGTCGGGATTGACGGCCACCTTGCCGGAGGTATCGGGGACCTGCTTGACACAGACAATGATTTTCATAGTCGTTTCCTCCTCCTCTTACAGTCCCATATTCGCGGAGATGACAATGCGCTGGACCTCGGACGTGCCCTCGTAAATCTCGGTGATCTTGGCGTCCCGCATCATGCGCTCCATGGGATAGTCCTTGGTAT
>CAQXTN010000055.1:0-10858 GCA_948916585.1 uncultured Oscillibacter sp.
ATGACCTTGCCCACGGCCTTGGCCGCGCCGGTGGAGGAGGGGATGATGTTGCCGGTGGCCGCACGGCCGCCCCGCCAGTCCTTCATGGAAGCGCCGTCCAGCAGCTTCTGGGTGGGGGTGACGGAGTGGACGGTGGTCATCAGGCCCTCGACGATGCCGAACTTCTCATTCAGAACCTTGGCGATGGGGGCCAGGCAGTTGGTGGTGCAGGAGGCGTTGGAGACATAGGTCATGTCGGAGGTGTACTTTTTATTGTTCACGCCCATGACGAACATCGGGGTGTCGTCCTTGGAGGGGGCGCCCATGATGACATGCTTGGCTCCGGCCTTGATGTGGCCCTCGCACTTGCTCTTTTCCAGGTGCTGGCCGGTGCACTCGCAGATATACTCCGCGCCGACGGTGCTCCAGGGAATGTCGGAAACTTCCTTGGCGGTGAAGACCTTGAACTCCTTGCCGTCCACCACCAGGGCGTCGGCGGTGTAGGAAACCTCGCCGGGGAACTTGCCGTGCACGCTGTCATACTTCAGCATGTAGGCCATATACTCGGGATTCATGAAGGGGTCGTTCAGGCCGACGACCTCGACGTCGTCGCGCTTCAGGGCGGCGCGGAACACGATGCGGCCGATGCGGCCAAAACCATTGATGCCGATTTTCGCTTTCATAATACAGGAACTCCTTTCGAATTTTGGGTACAAATTGTACCGGAATGCCATATAAACGATTGCGTAAACGATTTGTTTGGGTGTTTTCCAGAAGTAATAGTATCACAGCGTGAAGTTTTTGGCAATCATCATTTCAAACAACAATTTGAAAGGGCCGTTGTGAATTTTTGATAATAAAGCATCTCTTTTCCAAACCGCTTGAAACGACTGGTATTGCTTCCCTGGAAAAGGATTCCCAAAGGAGCGGGGATTATGCGGCGCGGATGGGAAGAGACGCAAAATACTTGGTGATTCCGACCGAAAAAGAGGCCTGCGTTTGGCTGAAGTGTGAAAAACCAAAAATAGGTTGACCTTTCCGAAAAAAGACTTGCCGCCGGAGGAAAGATATGTTATTCTTATAAAAGAATAACGAGGAGGAGGGCCTTTTATGCGACGGCGGATTCCGCGCTGTGTAGTGTCCTTCCACACCACTGCCGGAGCCATGGCGGCGGAGCGCCTCTGCCGCCGGGAGGGGCTGGAGGGAAAGCTGATCTCCGTTCCCCGGAGCGTTACCTCCGACTGCGGGCTGGCTTGGTCCGCCCCGCCGGAGCTGCGGGAGATTCTGGAACGCCGCTTCCGGGAGGCGGGCATCGAGGCAGCGGGCTTCCATGCGCTGACCCTTTGATGGGTCCTTTTTCCGAAAAGCGTTATTCTAAAGAAAGAATAGCAGATTGAGGAGGAACTTTATGAAAGAAAACACCTTTGTCCGCCGCTATGGCCTGATGATCCTGGCTGGGGTCGTGGTGGGCGCGGCGGCGCTGATCTTGACCGCCGCCGGGAACCCCAAGAACATGGGCTTCTGTATCGCCTGTTTTGAGCGGGACATCGCCGGCGCCCTGGGCCTCCACGGCGCGGGGAAGGTTCAGTATCTCCGTCCGGAGATTCCCGGCATCGTCCTGGGGGCCATGCTCTCGGCCCTGTCCTTCCGGGAGTTCAAGGCCCGGGCGGGGTCCTGCCCCGCCAGCCGCTTTGCGCTGGGACTGTTTGTGATGATTGGAGCGCTGGCCTTCCTGGGCTGCCCCCTGCGGATGGTCATCCGCCTGGGCGGCGGGGACCTGACCGCCGTGGCGGGCCTGCTGGGCTTTCTGGCGGGCATTTTGGTGGGCGTGGCCTTTTTGAAAAAGGGCTTTTCCCTGGGCCGGGCCTATCCGGTGAAGCGGGGGGAGGGGCTGATTCTGCCCGCCGTGATGGTGGGTCTGCTGGCCCTGCTTCTCCTGGCCCCGGGGCTTTTGAAGTTCTCTGAGGAGGGGCCGGGGTCCATGCGGGCCTTCTGGCTGATTTCCCTGGCCGCCGGGCTGGCGGTGGGTCTTTTCGCCCAGAGGAGCCGCCTGTGCATGGCGGGAGGGCTCCGGGACGTCTTTTTGCTCCGGGATTTCACCCTCCTGGCGGGCTTCCTGGCGATTTGGGCCACGGTCACCGTGGGAAATCTCATTCTTGGGAATTATAACCTCTCCATGCTCTCTCAGCCCGTGGCCCACAGCCAGCACCTCTGGTCCTTCCTGGGTATGGCCCTGGCGGGCTGGGGCTCCATCCTGCTGGGGGGCTGCCCCCTGCGGCAGCTGATTTTGGCGGGCGAGGGCAGCGGCGACGCCGCCGTGACGGTGCTGGGCATGGTGGCGGGAGCGGCGGCCGCCCACAACTTCGGCCTGGCGGGAAACCCCGACAGCGCGGCGGACGGCGTGTACCAGGTGGGCGGCATTGGGACGGCGGGCATGATCGCCGTCGTCATCGGTTTCGCCGTGCTGCTGGCGGTGAGCCTGCTTCATCTTCCCGGAAAGGAGGAAGCGTGATGGTCGACGCGAGAGGGCAGTCCTGCCCCATTCCGGTGGTCATGACCCGGAAGGCCCTGGAAAAGGAAAAGCCCGCCCGGCTGGAGGTCCTGGTGGACGCCCAGGTGGCGGTGGAGAACGTCACCCGCTGCGCCCGTTCCCTGGGCTACCAGGTGACGGCGGAGCCCCAGGGGGCGGATTTCAAGCTGACCCTGGTGAAATGACGCGAATGAAAAGGAGAGCCGTCCCGGCCCTCCTTTTTCCATGAGGCGGCGGTTGACAGTGGGGCATACAGTCCCTATAATAAAAGACGTCGATCATCCGTATTTATATTTAAAGGAGATGCCTATGCCCCGCACGAAAGACAGGAAGCGCGTCCTCCTCATCGGCACCGGCGGCACCATCGCCTCGGAGGTGACAGAGGGGGGGCTGTCCCCGGAGCTGTCCACAGAGCAGCTGCTGAACCACGTTCCCGGCATCTCGGAAATCTGCGCCGTGGACTGCCTCCAGCTTCTGAACCTGGACAGCACCAACATCGGCCCCGGCCACTGGCTCCAAATGGCCCGGTGCCTCCGGGAGCACTACGGCCGCTATGACGGCTTCGTCCTCACCCACGGCACGGACACTATGGCTTATACGGCGGCGGCCCTGAGCTACCTGATCCAGGGAAGCCCCAAGCCCATTGTCCTTACCGGGGCCCAGAGGCCCATCGGCTTTGACTCCACGGACTCCAAAACAAACCTGATGGACGCTTTCCGGTGCGCGGCGGAGGATCTGCCCGGGGTCTCCATTGTCTTTGACGGCAAGGTCATCCCCGGTACCCGGGCGAAGAAAACCCGGTCCAAGAGCTTCCAGGCCTTTTCCAGCATCAACTACCCCTATCTGGGCGTCCTCCGGGACGGGGTGCTCCTGCGCTATATCCACCAGGACCGCGGAGCCTATCCGGTGTTTTACGATGCGCTGAATACCCGGGTGGCCCTGTTAAAGCTCCTCCCCGGCATGGATCGGGGCGCGGCGGACTTCTTCCTGGAGAGAAACGACGGGCTGATCATCGAGAGCTTCGGCGTGGGGGGACTGCCGGAGTCCGGGGGCTTTTACCACTGCGTGGACGAGGCTCTGGCGGCGGGGAAAACCATCGTGATTACCACCCAGGTGGAGAATGAGGGCAGCGACGTGGGAGTCTACCACGTGGGACATGCCCTGAAAAACAAGCTGGGGGTGCTGGAGGCCTATGACATGACCACAGAGGCCGTGGCGGCCAAGCTGATGTGGATTCTGGGCCAGACCCGGGAGCGCGGAGAGGTGGAGCGCCTCTTCTACACGCCGGTGGCACGGGACATCCTCTGGCCGGTGGAGTGAGGAAGCGCCCGCCTCCCTTTGACAACACGCGCGAGGGGCATGCCCTGCGGAAAACCCCGCTTTTCTTTTCCCGGACTTTGTGGTATACTCCCGTTGTATCAAAACCGCACCCCGCGTTTCGGGGGAGAAAGGAGTCCCGCCATGGCCCCAGCCGTTTCCAGGGAGGACCCGGTTCTCTCCCGTCTCCGGGCCTCCGCGGCCCGGGGAACCCTCTCCCACGCCCTGCTCTTCACCGGGCCGGGAGATCGCCTTGCCGCCGCCCGCTTTGCCGCCGCGGCCTTTCAGTGCACCGGGCAGAACCGCCCCTGCGGCGTGTGTCCCGCCTGCCGGAAGGTCCGGGAGGACATCCACCCCGATGTGATCACCGTCCGGGACCCGGACCACAAGTTCCTCTCGGTGGAGGTCATCCGAGAGGTTCGAAAGGACGCCTATATCCGCCCCAACGAGGGGGCGCGAAAGGTTTACCTCTTTCCGGACTGCGCCCTGCTGACGGAGCAGGATCAAAACGTCCTCCTAAAGCTGGTAGAGGAGGGGCCGCCTTATGCCGCTTTCCTCTTCTGCGCGGAGAATCCGGCGGCGGTGCTCCAGACCCTGCGGTCCCGCTGCGTGGAGCGAAAGCTCCACCCTGACGCGCCTCCAGCTCGGGAGGAGGACGGCGACGGCGAGGCCCTTTGCCGCTGCCTGCTGAAAGGGCGGCGGGGAAGCGCCGCGGAGCTGGCGGTTCGGCTGGAGAAGAAAAAGCTCTCCCGGGAAGCCCTGAGCGCCCTGCTGGAGCGGAGCGAGGCCCTGTTTTCCCAGGCGCTGGTCCTGCTCTATGGCGGAACGGCGGAGGAGAGGGACCGGGCGCTGGCGTGGGAAATCGGGAACCGCTTGACAAAAACGCAGATTCTGCGCACAATAGAGCTCATGAAACAGTACCGGCGAGAGTGCGGCTATAACGTGGGTCCCGGCCATGTGCTGGGGGCCCTGGCCGCTGAATTGGAGGAGATATTTTGACTGAAGTCATCAGCGTCCGCTTTCGGGGCGGCAGCAAGACCTATTTCTTCGACCCCCGGGGCATCCAGGTCCGCATGGGGGAAAACGTCATCGTGCAGACGGCTCAGGGCCTGGAGTTTGCCACCTGCACCCAGGGGAATCACGAGGTGGCCGACGAGGCCATTGTCAAGCCCCTCAGCGCCATTGTCCGCCGGGCCACGGAGAACGACTTCCGGGTGGTGGAGTACAACCGGAAGCGGGAGCGGGAGGCATTCCACATCTGCGAGGGAAAAATCGCGGACCACGGATTGGTGATGAAGCTGGTCAACGTCTCCGTGGGCTTTGACAGCAATAAGATTGTGTTTTACTTCACCGCCGACGGGCGGGTGGACTTCCGGGAGCTGGTGCGGGATTTGGCCTCCGTTTTCCGGGCGCGGATTGAGCTCCGGCAGATCGGCGTTCGGGACGAGGCGAAGATGATCGGGGGCCTTGGCATCTGCGGGCGGCCCTTCTGCTGCTCCCAGTTTTTGGACGGGTTCATGCCCGTCTCCATCAAGATGGCCAAGACCCAGAATTTGAGCCTGAACCCCACCAAGATCTCCGGCACCTGCGGGCGGCTGATGTGCTGCCTCAAGTACGAGCAGAATTCCTATGAGGACGCCGCCAAGCGGATGCCCAAGCTGGAGTCCTTCGTCCAGACCCCCGACGGGCCCGGCAACGTGAAAGGCGTGGAGCTGCTGCGGGAGCGGGTGAAGGTGAGCCTGGACAGCGCACCGGAGAGCTTGAAAACCTACCGCGCCTGTGAGATTCAAGTTCTCCGCAACGGCAAGGGCAGCCGGGACGGCATCGAGATTCCCGAGCGCACCACCCGCTTTGTGGAGGAACGGGAGGAGGAAGAGCTGATTCAGCCCGTGTTCTCCACCACCTATTACACCGACGACCATCTGGCGGAGTCCCCCCGCCGGGAGAAGATGAGCGTCGAGAGCGACGGCAAGCCCCGCCACCGCCACCGGGGGGGCCGCCGCCGGAGCGGGCCCCGTCCCGAGGGACAGGCCATGCAGCAGCCGCCCAAGAAGCAGGGAGGCCAGTCTCCCCGTCCCCCCAAACAGCAAGGCCGCCCCGAGGGCCAGAAGGACCAGCGGGAGGACCGGCCCGCCGGAGAGAACAAGCGCCGCCGTCCCCCCTATCGGGGTGGCCGCCGGTGGAACAAGGGCGGGGATTCGCCCAAGACCTGAGAAAAGAATACGGTCAAAAAACGCTCAACGGCAAAGCCGTTGAGCGTTTTGGCTTGGGGGAATGGTTTAAACGGAGAACAGCAACTCGGAGTACACCGGCATGGGCCAATATTCCGAGGCGGTGAGAACCTCCAGAGAATCGACGGCGGTGCGGGCGTCGTTCATGTCGGGAATCAGGGTGTCGTGGCAGTAGCGCATGGCCTCCTCCGGCCCGGCGGGCATGTCCTCCAGGTCCGAGGCCAGGACGCAGCACTCCTCCATCAGATTGTCGGTGATCTCGGCAATCCCCAGGGCCGTATTGGTCTCGTAGGCGCAGGGAATACCCAGGCTCTTCTTGCGCTCCGCCCGGGCGCAGAGGTCGGCGGCGTACTTAGAAACCGCAGGGAGAATCTCGTGGCGGATCATGTCGATCATGGTGCTGGCCTCGATGGAGAGAACCGTCCGGTAGTTCTCCACATGGATTTCGTACCGGGCCCGGACCTCCGCCTCCGTGTAGATGCCGTGCTTGACAAAGAGGTCGATGTTCTTCTGCTGGATATAGGCGGGCAGGGCGTCGGCGGTGGACTTGAGGTTGGACAGGCCCCGACGTTCCGCCTCGGCAATCCAGTTGCCGTCATAGCCGTTTCCGTTGAAGATGATGCGCTGGTGCTCCGTAAAGACCCGGCGAATCAGCTTCTGGAGGTCTCCCTGGAAGTCGGCGGAGGGCTCCAGCTCGTCGGCGAACTGCTTGAGCTCCTCGGCCATGATGGTGTTCAGGGCGATGTTGGGCCCGGAGATGGACTGGGAGGAGCCCAGCATGCGGAACTCGAACTTGTTGCCGGTGAAGGCCATGGGGGAGGTCCGGTTCCGGTCCGTGGTGTCCTGGCGGATGGCGGGGAGCACGTCCACGCCGATTTCCAGGGTTTTCTTGCTGGCGTCCGTGTACTCGGTGCCCTGGATGATGGAGTCCACCACGGCGTTGAGCTCGTCCCCCAGGAAGATGGAGAGGACGGCGGGGGGAGCCTCCTGGGCCCCCAGGCGGTGGTCGTTTCCGGCGGTGGCCACGGTGGTGCGGAGGAAGTCCTGGTACTCGTCCACGCCCTTGACGAAGGCCGCCAGGAAGAGGAGGAAGCGGGCGTTCTGGCTGGGGGTGGAGCCGGGCTTGAAGAGGTTCTTCCCCGTGTCGGTGGAGAGGGACCAGTTGTCGTGCTTGCCGGAGCCGTTTACCCCGGCGAAGGGCTTTTCATGGAGGAGGCATACCAGGCCGTGGCGGTCTGCCACCTTTTTCATCACCTCCATCACCAGCTGGTTCTGGTCGCAGGCGGTGTTGGCGTCGGTATAGATGGGGGCCATTTCGTGCTGGGAGGGGGCCACCTCGTTGTGCTTGGTCTTGGAGGGGATGCCCAGGGCCCACAGGGTCTCGTCCAGGTCCTTCATGTAGGCGGCCACCCGGGGCTTGATAGCGCCGAAGTAGTGGTCGTCCAGCTCCTGGCCCCGGGGGGGCTTGGCGCCGAATAAGGTCCGGCCCGTCATCCGCAGGTCCTTCCGCTTGCCGAAGAGCTGCTTGTCAATGAGGAAATACTCCTGCTCCGGGCCCACCTGGGCGATAACCTTCCGGCTTTCGGTGTCCCCGAAGAGGCGGAGGATGCGGATGGCCTGGCGGCTGACCTCCTCAATGGAGCGGAGGAGGGGCATTTTCTTGTCCAGGGCCTGGCCGGAGTATGAGCAGAAGATGGTGGGGA
This sequence comes from uncultured Oscillibacter sp., assembly GCA_948916585.1. Classification (GTDB taxonomy): domain Bacteria; phylum Bacillota; class Clostridia; order Oscillospirales; family Oscillospiraceae; genus Oscillibacter. Next base: position 7,761 of record CAQXTN010000055.1, read on the forward strand.
TGCAGAGGGAGCCCTCCTTTAAAAAGGCGAAGGAGGTGGGGTCCCAGGCGGTGTAGCCCCGGGCCTCGAAGGTAGCCCGGAGACCGCCGGAGGGGAAGGAGGAGGCGTCCGGCTCGCCCCGGACCAGCTCCTTGCCGGAGAACTCCATCATGATCCTCCCGCCGCCGGTGGGGCTGATGAAGCTGTCGTGCTTTTCGGCGGTGACGCCGGTCATGGGCTGGAACCAGTGGGTGAAGTGGGTGGCGCCCCTCTCCACGGCCCATTGCTTCATGGCCTCGGCAATTTCGTTGGCGGTGGAGATGTCCAGAGCCGTGCCCTGGGTGACGCAGGTTTTCCAAGCGCCATAGGAGGCGGGAGAGAGGCGGTCTTTCATGGTCTCCTCGTTAAAGACCCGGCTTCCGAAGAGCTCAGGGAGCTGCAAGCTGGTACTCATAATCGTTACCTCCTCATTTTCTGACTATATCGTAACATAAAACCATGCAAACACAATTGGTAATACTTCTAAACTTCCGGTCCGAAAGGGGCCGCTCCTTGAAAGAGCCGTTCATTGCCCGCTTTCGCCGTAGTTGCTCAGGGCCCGGGCGGAGGGATCGTCCACGTCGCAGCCCGCCCAGGACCTGTTGGGCATCCAGAAATCCGGGATCATGGCCGCCTGACCGGGGTAGTGCTTCTCGAAAATCTCCCGGTACAGCAAGCTCTCCTTGGTGAAGGGAGGACAGTGGTAATCGTACCGCCGCCGTCTGGCCTCAAATTCCTTGTCCGTGTATTTCCGCTGGGCGTAGGCCTTTAAATCGTCCACCATGGAGTGGCCCACGGCGTCGGAGAAGGCGGCTTTCTGCCGCCAGAGGATACCCTCGGGCAGGAGGCGGTCCTTCTCAAAGGCGTGGCGGAGCAGGTATTTCCCCATGCCGTAGGTGTTCCGCTTCATCTCAGGGTCCAGGGACATGACGTATTTCACGAAATCCAGGTCGCCGAAGGGCACCCGGGCTTCCAGGGAGTTGACGGAGATGCAGCGGTCCGCCCGGAGCACATCGTACATGTAAAGCTCGTCTACCCGCTTCTTGGCCTCTTGCTGGAACGCCTGGCCGTTGGGGGCGAAGTCTGTGTACTTGTAGCCAAAGAGCTCGTCGGAGACCTCTCCGGTCAGCAGGACCCGGACGTCCGTCCGCTCGTGAATGGCTTTGCAGCAGAGGTACATGCCCATGCTGGCCCGGATGGTGGTGATGTCCCAGGTGCCCAGCAGGGCAATCAGCTCGTCCAGGGTGGCCAGAACCTCCTCCCGGGTCATAAAGACCTCGGTGTGGTCGGCCCCGATGTAGTCCGCCGCCTCCCGGGCGTATTTGAGGTCGATGGCGTCCTTGTCCATGCCGATGGCGAAGGTTCGGATCTTCTTCCCCAGCACGACGGAGGAAATGGCGCAGACCAGACTGGAGTCCAGCCCGCCGGAGAGAAGGAAGCCCAGAGGCGCGTCGGCGTCCAGCCGCTTGTCGACCCCGGCGATGAGCTTATCGCGAATATGCTTGCAGGCGGTCTCCAGATCGTCTTGGCAGTATTCGTCCACGGCGGTCAGGCTGGCGTAGCGGACGAAGCGTCCCCCGGCGTAGTAGTGCCCCGGCGGGAAAGGGCGGATCTCCCGGCAGAGGCCCACCAGGTTTTTGGCCTCGCTGGCAAAGACAATGCCTCCGGCCCGGTCATACCCGTAGAACAGGGGCCGGATGCCGATGGGGTCCCGGGCGGCGACAAGGGAGCCCGTCTTTCCGTCGTAGAGAACCAGGGCAAACTCCGCGTCCAGCCGGGCGAACAGCTCCAGGCCGTACTCCCGGTAGAGGGGCAGCAAAATTTCGCAGTCGCTGCCGCTGTGGAAAGCATAGCCCTTCTCCCGGAGCTGCCGCTTAAGGGGCCGGAAGCCGTAGATTTCCCCGTTGCAGACCAGCAGGTCATCCCCCAGCCGGAAGGGCTGCATACCCTCCGGCGTCAGGCCCATAATGGCAAGCCGGTGGAAGCAGAGCCAACCGGAGGGCGTTTCCACAATGCGGGACAAATCCGGCCCCCGGGACAGCGTGCGGTGGAAGAAGGGCAGGAGCTCTTCTTTTGTAACGTCTTTCTTCTCAAAACCCATGATGGAACACATAAACAGCACCTCCGAAATGTCACGTTTTTCCTTCTGGAAAAACAAAAGCGCAGCTATCTCCTAAAAACTTAGGACGAATAGCTGCTATCCGCGGTGCCACCTAATTTACCGCCCCTGCTGGCAGGGAGCGGTCCCTTTCAAGGCTCTAACAAGCCTGTGTGAGGTAACGGTCACAACTCGCCGCGCTTACTGCCGGGAGCGGGTCCCTGGGTTCAGCTTGGGGCTCCGGAGGGTTCTTCCTGCGGCTTTCTGGTACGGGGTTTCCACTGTCCCCCGCTCACTGAACCGAAACATCCGCCGTACTTTTCTCCATCAGCGCCGATTGCCATATCGTATTGTTGTATGAAAGTTTACACGCCGGGCCTGGGAAAGTCAATGACAAAGCGTCCAAGATTTCGTGGCTTTTGTAGTCATATTTCCGCCATGTTGTATGATGTCTTTTCTCGGCGAACGAATTGAGCGTTGTCTGATTGCAAAGGAGAAATGCTCCCCCCTGACCGCGGTCAGAGGGGAGCGCTTTCTCAGCTCTCCATATGCCGTCCCAGGAAGGCGGCAATGGTCTGGGCCAGCTTGTACTCCGCGTCCCCGGTGGCGATGCCGGGGGTGGAGCCCACAAACAGCACCATGCCCAGCAGGTCCCCCTCGGAGAGGATGGGGGCGGCTACGTTGGTGACCAGCTTGTCCGAACCGTCGCAGACGGGAATGGCGTCTCCCTCGCCGCTGTATTGGTAGATGCGGCGGCTCTCCATGACCTGCTCCAGCTCAGGAGTGATGCGCTTGCCCAGCAGCTCCCGCTTGCCGCCTCCGGCCACGGAAATCACCGTGTCCCGGTCCGTCACGGCGCAGATACAGCCGGTGGAGCGGCTCATGGTTTCGCAGAGCTGTCCGGCGAAGTCCTCCACGCCGCCCAGCAGGGAATACTTCTTGAAAATGACCTCGCCGTCCCGGCTGGTGTAAATCTCCAGGG
>CAQXTN010000056.1:0-10772 GCA_948916585.1 uncultured Oscillibacter sp.
CCAGGCTCAGCATGGCGGACTCGAAGCTCAGCCGGGTCCGGGTGGAGGGCTCGAAAAACAGGGTGGCGAGGATTTTCCCGTCGCACTTATGGGCGTAGGCGGCGGGGTTCGCCAGCATGTCCGTGGCCGTCGCCACCAGCTGGTCGATCTCCTCCACCGTGAGATCCAGAATACTGATCAGACTTCTTACCTGCTCCATTTACTTGTTCCCTCCCATCCAGCTCTCGTCCGACGGATTGTCCCGGAAGGCGATCAGCCGGGCGATGTCCTCGGGCTTGATATACTTCTCCTCCGCCGCCACCTGGGCGATGACGTCAAAATTGGTGAGGCTCACGTTCTTCACCCCGGCCGCCGCCAGGCGGTCCAGGCCCTTCTGCATCCCGTAGGTGAAGATGCTGGCTACGCCCAGGACCTCCGCCCCCGCTTCCCGCAGGACGTTCACCACCTCGATGACGCTGCCGCCGGTGGAGATCAGGTCCTCCACGACGACGACCTTCTGGCCCTTCTCCAGCCGGCCCTCGATCTGGTTCTGCCGGCCGTGGTCCTTGCTGCCGGAGCGGACGTAGCCCATGGGCAGGCCCATGATATGCCCGGTAATGGCGGCGTGGGCGATGCCGGCGGTGGAGGTTCCCATGAGGACCTCCACGCCGGGATACTCCCGCCAGATGGTCTCCGCCAGGAGGTTCTCCACATCATTGCGGACCTCCGGGGCGGTGAGGGTCAGGCGGTTGTCGCAGTAGACCGGGCTTTTGATGCCGCTGGCCCAGGTGAAAGGCTCCTCCGGGCGGAAGAATACGGCCTTGATTTTTAACAGGTCCTTTGCGATCAGATTAGAAATATTTTCCATAGTCGCTCCTTTTCTTCTTTGCGGCCCCTGCGGGGCCGCTGTAACTTGTTTCTATTCGATACCCCGGGACCTGCGCGGCCCCGGACTCCGCGCCTACTTTTCGCCCCCGCGAAAAGTAGGCAAAAGCGGGCTTAAGGAACTACGTTCCTTAAGAATCCTCCTGAAATTACGGGGGTTGTTTGTTTTTGCGCTTTTCCTGTGGTCTGTCCGGCCTAAACCGGGCTTCCGGTCCGTGTATCGGGCGAAGCGGCTGTTTCAAGACGGTTTCGGCAGCCCCTACCGCATTGCTTCGGGTACTCCCGGAAATCAACGGTTTACCTCCGGATTGTCCGTCCGGCCTACCAGATAATCTAACGAAACCTTAAAATAGTCCGCTAAAATTATCAAATTGCGGACCTCCGGATAGTTAAGGCCTTGTTCATAGGTATAAACGGAATGACGTTTTACACCGATAATATTTCCGACATCGGTCTGTGTCATGCCATTCTCTAATCGCAGTTCCTTGATTCTTTCTGAAAAATCTGCCATAATTCCTCCAAATCATCTTGACAAGGAACATTAAACTAGCTATAATAAAAGATAGTTTAATGTTCTTTTGGGAGGTGATATTTTATGAACCCACTAATGGAAACCCTGTTTGACCTGATGAATGGTCCTCATTCATCAGAAATGGAGCGGCGGGCGATGAAGGAGTCGAGGGAGACAATCCAGGCGGCAAAGGAGCGTCTCTCCTTCGAGGAATTCGACGCTCTCTGGAAGGCGATCATGGACATTGACAACGCCGGTTACCTGGACAGCTTCGTCTTAGGCTTCCGCCTGGGCATGCAGCTGACCATAGAGGGCCTGCGGCCCATTGCCCGTTAGTGGAGGAATCCCCCCTCCACACACCCCGGGGAGTCTGCGAGGTCAAGACGGTAGGGTCTGCCGTCAACATCCTCAAACAGCCGCTTCGCCCGATCCACGAACCGGAAGCCCGGTTCAGACCGGACGGACTGCAGGAAAAGCGCAAACCAAAACACCCCCGTAGTTATAAGGGATTCTTAAACCGTAGGTTTAAGTGACTTTTTGCCTTCTTTTTGTTCACACAAAAAGAAGGCGCAGGGCGTCCGGGGCCGCGCAGATTGTGCAATGACCCCATCGAGGGGTCATGCACAATCAAATTTTGCACGGCCACTCGATGTGGCCGTTGCAAAATCTACAGCCCCCGGGCCAATTAAAGAAGGCATTCTTTCAACGCCCCAACGTCCTCCGCGATGACCGCCGCCCCTGCCGCCTCCAGCTCTTCTCTCCCGCCATAGCCATACAGTACCCCGATACAGGGGAGCCCATTCTCCTTGGCCCCCGCCACGTCGTGCCGCCGGTCGCCCACCATGACGGCCCGGGAGGGGTCCGCCGCGCCACTGAGGGCCCGGCGGACCACGTCCGCCTTTCGGGCGCTGTCCGGCGCGCTGGAGGGCGCGCCGCAGATTTGTTTAAAATATTGAGCCAGGCCGAAGTGCTCCAGCACCTGCACCGCCATGGCCTCCGGCTTGGAGGTGGCTACCAGCAGCTCTTTCCCCGCCGCTTTTAAGTCCCGCAGAAGCGCCGGGACGCCGGGATAGGGTGCGTTCTCCAGCCAGCCCCGGGCCTGGTAGTACTCCCGGAACCGCTCAATGGCGTCCTCCGACTGCTTCAGATTAAATCCGCAGTACTCCGGCAGGGACTCCAGCAGCGGCGGACCGATGAACTTTACCAGCTCCCCCCGCTCCATATGGACGCCCATATAGTCCAGGGCGTAGGAAATGGCGTTGATGATGCCCTCCTGGGAGTCCGTCAGGGTGCCGTCCAGATCAAATAAAATGGTATTCCACATGGGCTTATCCTACAAATTCCTCCACGCACCGGCGGTACGCCGCCGCGGGGTCCTCCGCCTGGGTGATGGGACGGCCCACCACGATATAGTCGGAACCGATCTCCTTTGCCCTGGCGGGGGTGGTGACCCGGACCTGGTCCCCCGTCTCGCCGTCGGCGAACCGCACGCCGGGGGTGACGGTGAGGAACCCCGCGCCGCAGGTTTCATGGACCTTCCCCGCCTCCAGGGGGGAGCAGACCACGCCCGCCAGGCCCGCGTCGGCGGCGCACTTGGCGTAGTGCATGACTACCTGGTCCAGGGGCTTCTCAATGAGCAGATCCTGCTCCATCCGCTCCTGGCTGGTGGAAGTCAGCTGGGTCACCGCGATGAGCAGGGGGCGGGTGCCGTCAGGCCTTGTCAGGCCCTCCAGGGCGGCCTCCATCATGGCCTTGGTGCCGGAGGCGTGGAGGTTGGTCATGTCCACGTCCAGGCCGGAGAGGACCGCCATGGCCTTTTTTACCGTGTTGGGGATGTCGTGGAGCTTCAAGTCCAGGAAAATCTTGTGGCCCCGGGCCTTGATCTCCCGGACGATGGACGGCCCCTCGGCGTAGTAGAGCTCCATGCCGATCTTAACGAAGGGCTTCCGCGCCTCGTCCGCGAAGCGGTCCAGGAAGGCCAGGGTCTTCTCCCGGCTGTCGAAGTCCAGAGCGATGATAACGTCCTTACCCATTGTGCGCGCCTCCTATGATGTCAGTCAGACTGTTGATTCCGTATTCTTTCATAGCCTCCGGCAGGCCGTCGATGATATCCCGGCAGGCGAAGGGGTTTACCAGGTTGGCCGCGCCAACCTCCACCGCCGAGGCCCCCGCCAGCATCATTTCAATCACGTCCTCCGCCGAGGATACGCCCCCCATGCCGATGATGGGGATGCGCACCGCCTCATAGACCTGGTACACCATCCGCAGCGCCACCGGGAACACGGCGGGGCCGGAGAGGCCCCCGGTGATGTTGGCCAGCAGGGGCTTCCGGGTCCGGAGATTGATGCGCATGGCCAGCAGGGTGTTGATGAGGCTGACCCCGTCGGCCCCCGCGTCCTCGCAGGCCCTGGCCACGGCGGCGATGTCCGTGACGTTGGGGCTTAATTTCATATAGACCGGCTTGGCGGTGACGGCCTTCACGGCCCTGGTGACCTCCTCCGCCGCCTGGGGGCTGGAGCCGAAGGCCATGCCGCCGCCGTGGACGTTGGGGCAGGAGATATTGACCTCCAGCCACCCCACCTGCTCCTCCCTGTCCAGCAGGGCGCAGGTCTGGACGTACTCGTCAATGGAGAAGCCGCTGACGTTGGCCATCACCGGCTTGTGGAAAACCTCCTTCATCCAGGGCAGCTCCTCGGCAATGACGCGCTCCACGCCGGGATTTTGAAGTCCCACGGCGTTGAGCATTCCCTCGGGGGCTTCGGCGATGTGGGGTTGCCGAACCGGGGCTCCCTGGTGGTGCCCTTGAAGGAGAAGGTCCCCAGACAGTTGATGTCGTAAAGCTCCGCGAACTCCCGCCCGTAGCCAAAGGTTCCGCTGGCGGGAATTACCGGGTTGTCCAGCTGGATGCCGGAGAGGGTTACCCGCGTATCTACCATATGATCTCCTCCTTTTCCAGCACCGGACCGTCCTTGCAGATTCGCTTGTTCCCGTATTTGGTCTTGCAGGAGCATCCCATGCAGGCTCCGAACCCACAGCCCATCCGCTCCTCAAAGCTGAGGAGGCCGGAGGTGGTCGTGGCGTTGCATACCGCCTGCAGCATGGGCAGCGGCCCGCAGGCGCAGAAGTAGTCGTAGCTTTCCGGCAGGGCGTCGGTGACGAAGCCCTTGACGCCATAGCTCCCGTCCACGGTGGAGACGATGGTTTCGACGCCCAGGGTGCGGAACTTGTGCACGCAGAAGAGCTCCGCCAATTTGTTGAAGCCCAGGACAACGACGGGAGTCTTGCCCGCTTTCAGGAGCTCCTTCGCCAGTCCGTACATGGGTGGGATGCCCACGCCGCCGCCAATGACCAGGGTCCTGGGCCCGCATTTGGACACATCGAACCCGTTGCCCAGGCCGCACAGCACGTTCAGCGCCTGTCCCGCCCTCATCTGGCTGAGGGTGGCGGTGCCTTTGCCCACCACCTTGTAGAGGAAGGTGATCTCCGCTGTCTCCTCATCCCAGTCGCAGATGGAGATGGGCCGCCGGAGGAAATGTCCGTTCAGCCTGATGTTAAGAAACTGCCCCGGCGCGGTGATCTCATGGATGTCCCCGCAGATCCGCATCTCCCAGACATCCTCCGTCAGCGGCCGGTTGTAATGGATGCTGTATAGATCCTGTATCATATTCCGTCCTCCTTCCAGACGATCTCTCCGTTTATCATGGTCAGCAGGCAGAGCCCGTACAGCTCCATCCCGGCGAAGGGCGTGGTCCGGCCCATGGTCTGGAACCGCTCCGGGTCCACCACATAGGGCTTGTCCAGGTCAAAGACCGTCAGGTCCGCCGGCTGTCCCTCCTCCAGGGGCGTGCCGAAGCCGAAGCGTTTGACGGCGTTTCCGTTCAGCAGCGCCATCAGGCGCTCCATGGACAGGATGCCCGGCTTCACCAGATGGGTATACACCGCCGCGAAGGCCGTCTCCAGACCCACCACGCCCATGGCGCTCTTCTCCAGCCCCCGGCCCTTCTCCTCGGCGGAGTGGGGGGCGTGGTCGGTGGCGATCATGTCGATGGTCCCGTCCAGCAGGCCCTCGATAAGGGCCGCCCGGTCCTCCCGGGACCGGATGGGGGGATTCATCTTGAACCGGCCGTCCTCCTGGAGGTCCTGGTCGGAGAAGACCAGGTAGTGGGGGCCGGTTTCGCACGTCACGTCCACCCCCCGGGCCTTGGCCTGGCGGATGAGGTCCACGCTCTCCTTGGCGGAGATGTGGCAGACATGGTAGGCGCAGCCCGTCTCCTCCGCCAGTCTGAGGTCCCGGGCGATCTGGCCCCACTCGCTCTCGGAGCAGATGCCCCGGTGTCCGTGAGAGCGGGCGTAGTCCCCGTCGTGGATATAGCCGCCGCGCAGGAGGCTGTTGTCCTCGCAGTGGGCGGCGATGATCTTCCCCAGCCGCTTGGCCTCCCCCATGGCCTCCCGCATCATGGCCTCGCTCTGGACGCCCCGGCCATCGTCGGAGAAGCCCGCCGTATAGGGTGCCATGGCCTCCATGTCCGCCAGGGCTTCGCCCCGCTCGCCCCGGGTGATGGCCCCGTAGGGGTGGACGTGGACCGCGGCGTCCCGGGCGATGATCTCCCGCTGGACGTTCAGCGCCTCCAGGCTGTCGGGAATGGGGTTTAGGTTGGGCATGGCGCACACATGGGCGTAGCCGCCCCGGGCGGCGGCCAGGGAGCCGGTGCGGATGGTTTCCTTATAAGAAAATCCCGGCTCTCGAAGATGGACATGGACATCAACGAAACCGGGAAATACGGCGGCATGATGAAGATCAATGGCAACAGCGCCAGCAGCGGCCTCCAGCCCCCCGGCGACAGAAATAATGCGGCCCTCCGCAACGGAAAGATCAACCGGGCGGAAACCGTCTTTGGTAAACAGCAGACCGTTTTTCAGCAAATACTTCAAGGAACACGCTCCCTTCCGCCGGCCAGCCGGCCGGCCCTAGTATCTCAGCTTTCTAATTGTGTTATTATACCGGATAGGAGGGTGGGATGTCAATATGGAATTTAGAACCTGCATTCACAACCGTTGAACGCCGCCTGGGCGCTCTTTTTCCCGCCATGCTGCGGAAAAGCTCCTTGTCTGAAGAGAAAAATCCTCGCCCATCCGGCATCCCCCGGTTATGAATACAGGTTCTTAGGCATGCCGCAGTTGAAATTTGCTTCCGGCAGAAAAGCGCGGCCAAAAGGAATAGACTTATTCCTGGCCGCGTGGTATAATGCCTATCAGTAGATTCTGTAAGGGAAAGGGGGCGGCCCGATGAAACGAAATCTCCTCCGGAACGCCGGACAGGCGGCCTGCCTGCTGCTGGCGGTCTGCCTGCTGGGCGGCTGCGCCGCTTTGCTGGAGCGGTCCTACAGCGCGGCGGAGCCCTATGTGGACCGCTACTGGGACTCCGGCGCGGAGGACACCCTCCGGGCGGAGAGCTACCAGGACCTGGTCAATTCCCTCCTGCTGCTGATTGAGGAGCGGGCCGAGGAGGGCATCATCCGCTGCTACGGCGACGTGGGCGAATACCGGGAGGCCATGGCCGCCAGGGAGGAGGTCCGCACGGAGACGACCCTGGGCGCGTACCTGCTGCGGGACCTGCGGATTTCCCACGAGAGCGGTTCGAATTACAGCACCGTTACCTGCTATATGACCTACCGGGAGGACGCGGAGGACATCGACGCCATTATGAAGCTCTCCGACAGCCAGTCCCTGGTGGATTTGCTGCGCCTGTCGGTCCGGGAGGAGCGGGACAAGCTGACTGCCCGCTTTTCCTACGACACCCCCCGTGAGGACGTGATCGCCGCCGTGGAGAGCTTCTGGCAGGAGCTGTGCCGGGCGGAGCAGGAGGAGGCCGCCGCGGCGTCCGCCGAAATTCTGCCGAAGGACGTGGAGGACGCCTCCGGGGAGGATCCGGGGAACCCGGAGGAGGCCGGCGAAGCAGAGGAACCGGAGGACGCAGAGCCGGTGGAGGAAGAATCCGGCGAAGAAACGGAGCCCCCCGCCGAAGAGCCGTCCCAGGAGTGGGAAGTCCGGAGCGGAGCACCCGGAGAGGGTGAACCGGGGGAGGGCGAAGGGCCGGCGGAGCCCCCCGGGGAGGAATTTCCCCCCTGCCCCTGGCGGATTCAGTTCTACCCCAACCAGGAGACGGCGGAGATCGTGGAGGTCCTGCTGAAAACCTAAGAAGCTGTACCAGTAGGCGCCGGCACGTATCTTGACGGAAAATTTTTCTCGCCAATCTGCATACCGTCATCTATTGGTACTGCTTCTAAACGATATGGAAACCGCCCCCGGAAGTTTTTTGACTTCCGGGGGCAGTTTTGTAAGGGCAGTTAAGTTACAGCTGGACAATCCAGCCCATGTCGTCGGCCACTACGCCGGTCTGCATGCCGTAGATGTGATCGTAGAGCTTCTGACTCACGGGGCCCACGCCGCCGCCGTGGATGACGATGTCCCGATCCATGTAGCGCAGATAGCCGATGGGGGAGATCACGCAGGCGGTGCCGGTGGCCCACGCCTCCTGCAGGGAGCCGTCCTTGCTGGCGGCCTCGATCTCCTGGATGGACAGCCGCCGCTCGGAAACCTTGTAGCCCCACTTGCGCAGCAGGGTGATGGTACTGTCCCGGGTGACGCCGGGGAGGATGGAACCGCCCAGAGGGGCGGTGATGACCTCGTCGCCGATCATGAAGAAGGCGTTGGAGGTGCCCACCTCCTCCACGTACTTGTGCTCGTGGGCGTCCAGCCACAGGACCTCCTTGCAGCCGTTCTCCAGGGCCTTCTTGGTGGCCCTCATGCCGCCGGCGTAGTTGCCGCCCACCTTGGCGAAGCCGGTGCCGCCCACGGCGGCGCGGATGTACTCGTCCTCCACATAGATGTGGCTGCCGGTCAGTCCGCCCCGGTTGATGTCGTAGTAAGCGCCCACGGCGCAGAGGATGATGATAAAGTGGTAGTGCTTGGCGGGCTCCACGGAGAAGCTCACCTCGTCGGAGATAATGTAGGGCCGGATGTAGAGGGCGGTGCCGGGCTGGCTGGGAATCCAGTCGGCGTCCGCCTGCACGGTGGCTTTCACAGCCTCGATAAACAGCTCCTCGTCCATATAGGGGATGCACATGCGCTCGTTGGTGCGGTTGAGGCGCTTGGCGTTCATGTCCGGACGGAAGAGGTTGATCTTCTTGTCCGGGGTCAGGTACGCCTTCATGCCCTCGAACATCATCTGGGCGTAGTGGAGGACGCAGCTGGCGGGGTCCAGGCTGATGGGGCCGTAGGGGACGATCTTGCCGTCATGCCAGCCCTGGCCCTCGTCGTAGTCCATGATGAACATGTGGTCGGTGAAGTACTTGCCGAAGCCCAGGTTGCTCTGGTCCGGCTTGGGCTTGGGGTTCGTGGTGCGGGTCACGGGAAAATTGTAGGACATTTTCTATTCCACCTTTCAGGTTGTTCAACCTTTTTCTCGAGAGAAAAAGGTTCAAAAAGAGCTTTTTGCGCGAAACTGCCGTTTCGCTTATGCCTCCCTGGTACTGCCGATCTCCAGGAGGTTGCCCTCCGGGTCCGCCGCGTAGAAGTTGCGGATGCCGAAGGGGTAGGTCCTGGGCGCGCCCAGGGGGAAGGTGACGTTCAGCGCCGACAGCCGCTCATATTCCGCGTCCACGTCGGCGAAGCGGGGCAGCCAGAGGGCGATCTCAAAGGTCTGATTGAGCCCCTTCGGGGGCGCATAGGGCTCTCCGAGGGACTGGGCGAAGGCCCTCCGATCATACATGAACAGGGACAGCTCCCCGCTGGCCGTCTGGAACTCCGCGAAATCTCCCCCGTCCCACTGGGTCTGAAAGCCCAGTATGTCCCGGTAGAAGGGGACCATGGTCTCCATGCTTCCAGCCAGCAGGCAGGCGCCCACCCGCGCCTCTTTTCCAAGGACCGTCATACCGGACGGTCCAGCGCGTACAGCTCCGGCCTCCGGTCACGGAACACGTTGATGGAGGAGCGGATACCCTCGATGACCGAGAAGTCCGCTTCGGCGGTGATGGTTTCCTCCGCCGCTCCGGCATGGGCCAGATACTCCCCCCAGGGGTCAATGACGGCGCTGTGTCCGCCGCAGCGGGTTTCTCCCGCCGTCCCCACGCTGTTGCACAGTACCAGGAACATCTGGTTCTCGATGGCCCGGGCCCGGGCCAGGGTTTCCAGGTGCATGGTCCGCTTCTCCGGCCACTGGGCCACGGCGAAGAGCAGGTCCACCCCCTCCAAGGTCATGGTCCGGATGAGCTCCGGGAACCGGATATCGTAGCAGATGATCAATCCGCAGGACTTGCCGTCCAGCGTAAACCGGCAGGTATGCCATCCGCACAGGAAGGACTCGTGCTCCCCGGAGGGCGTAAACAGATGGGTCTTGTCGTACTCCGCGATGACCTCCCCGGCCCGGTCGAAGACGTAGGCGGTATTGAAGAACCCCTCCGTCCGTTTGTTCGCCACGCTGCCGCAGACGATGTTGATATTCAGCTCCCTTGCCAGGGCGGAGAAAACGGCCTTTGTCCGCTCCCCGTCCCGGTCGGCGCAGGGCTCCAGATCCTTGGGGAAAAACCCGGTGTTCCAGGTTTCCGGCAGGACTGCCACGTCCGGATGTTCCGTCCTTGCGGCGGCGCGGACCAGCTCCTCCGCGCGGGCAAAATTCCAGTCCGGCTCGCCCAGGCGCATGTCCATTTGAATGCAGGAAATTTTCATAAGCTGCCTCCTTACAGGCGGATCGCCGTCTCCAGGGCGATAGACAGATACCGCTCATAGTCGGACTCCGGATGCGCTCCCAGAAGTCCGCGCTCCCACCGGCTTCCCGCCAGGCTGTCGGCGGTATACAGGAATTGGTATACCGGCTTCCCCCGGAACTGCCCGGCGGCCATGACGGAGGCACACTCCATCTCCACCGCCCCGCAGCCCTCCGCCCGGCGCTCCGCGACCTTCCCGGGCGTCTCACGGTAAATGGCGTCGGTGGTCCAGGTCCTGCTGCGGACGTAGGGCAGCGCCAGCTCGTCGAAGATTGCCGCGAGACGCTCCGCCGTGGGGACCTCCACATAGTCGGAGGGCGGCAGGTAGTGGAAGCTGGTCCCCTCGTCCCGGTAGGCGGCGGTGGGAACGATCAGGTGTCCGGCGGGCAGGGCCGCGTCCAATCCGCCGCAGGTCCCAAAGAGCAGGACCTTTTCCGCGCCCTTGACCCACACCTCCTCCAAAATTCCAACCGTGGCGGGGCCGCCGATGGTGGTGAGGTACAGCCCAAGGGTCTGTCCCTGGTAGGAAAAGCGGTAAATGGGTACTTCCACACAGGCGCTTATGGTGCTGACGGCCTCCACCGGAAGCCGCTTTTGCAGCGCCTCAACGACCTTCCGCTGGAAGGTCACCA
>CAQXTN010000057.1:0-10743 GCA_948916585.1 uncultured Oscillibacter sp.
AAAAAATCAGGATTATCCGAGATCAGCTGGCCGGTAAATACAGCACAAAAGAAGCCGCCCAAAGAGCCGGTGGATATGATTGAGAATTATATTCGCTATTGCAACAATCATCGGGCGCGGCGCAACCTCGGCGTCCTCACGCCGATGGAAAAATACAACCTGTATTTAGCGGCATAAAAACCGCAAATTCCGATTGGCCGCTTTAGCAGCCAACCGGAATCAGCGGTTGCCACAGCGCCGCGGCGCCGTGAACTTTCTTTAAATTATTTCGCTGTCTACTTGACAGGGAGCAGTTCAAGTTTCTCCCATGCCGGGCTTTTGTATGAGCGCGGTTAATCCTGATGAACGACGGTTCCGGGCCCCTTGAAAATGCTGTCCGGCGGGACGGTTCCCCGGACGGAGGACAGGGGGTAGACCCTGGAGGCCCGGCCGATGATGGTCCCGGGGTTCAGCACGCTGTTGCAGCCCACCTCCACGTGGTCTCCCAGGATGGCCCCGAACTTCTTCCGGCCCGTTTCCAGGCGTTCCTCCCCGTTTCGGACCACCACCAGGGTTTTGTCGGACTTGACGTTGGAGGTGATGGACCCCGCGCCCATGTGGCTCTTGAAGCCCAGGATGGAGTCCCCCACGTAGTTATAATGAGGGGTCTGCACGCTGTCAAAGAGGATGACGTTTTTCAGCTCCACGGAGTTGCCCACCACGCAGCCCGCCCCCACCAGGGCGGAACCCCGGATGAAGGCGCAGTGCCGGACCTCCGTCTCCGGGCCAATGACGCAGGGCGCGCCCAGGAAGGCCGTGGGAGCGGCAGAGGCGGTTTTGTGAACCCAAACGTGAGGGGACCGCTCCTCGTATTCCGCCGGGTCCAGGGCGGGGCCAAGCCGCAAGATCAGCTCCTTGATGCCGTCCAGAGCCTCCCAGGGGTATTGGAATTGGGCCAGGTAGTCCCCCGCCAGGGTGTGGGAGAGGTCCAGCAGGGCCGTGATCGTCAGATCCATAAAACGCGCCTCCTGTTTTCGCCGCCAAAAGGGCGGCGGTCTGGCGTTATTATATACCAGTTCTCCAGGAGTTGCAAGAGGAAGTCAGGCCGCCGGCAGCTCCTCCAGGGAGGCGAAGCGGTAGCCCATGTCCTCCCATTTGGTGAGGAGCTCGTCCAGGATGTCCGCGTTGGTCTTGGACGTGGAGTGCAAAAGCACGATGGCCCCGTCGTGGATGCGGGGGAGAAGCTTGGCGTAGGCCTGTTCCGCCGTGGGCTGGTTGTCCACGTACCAGTCCACATAGGCCAGGCTCCAGAACACCGTCTTGTAGCCCAGGGCCTGGGCCTGCTTGAGATTTTCCTCACTGTACTTCCCCTGGGGCGGACGGTAGAAATGGGGAAGCTCTTTCCCGGTAGTCTCCTGGTAGAGGTCCGCCAGGCTGTCCAGCTCCTTCTGGAAGGCCGCCTGGTCCGAAATGGCGGACATGTCCGGGTGGCGGAAGGTGTGGTTGCCCACGATGTGGCCCTCCTCCGCCATGCGGCGGATGATGTCCGGGGCGGTTTCGATCATGTTGCCCACCACGAAGAAGGCCGCCGGGGCGTTGTGCTTTTTCAGCGCGTCCAGAATCTGTTCCGTATAGCCGTTCTCATAGCCGCAGTCAAAGGTCAGGTAGATCACCTTCTGAGACGTGTCCCCCAGGAACCAGGCGTTGTACCGGGCCAGCTCCTCCGCGCTGGCGTTGCCCACGGGGGATTGGCCCTCGTTGGGAAAGGAGAGGCCCCAGTTGTCGGCGGAGGCCGGGATGACGGCGGGGGCGGCGGCGGGAAGGGACTTTCCCTGAAGATAGAGCATCCCTGCCAGGAAGAGAAGGGGGAGCATGAGCAAACAGAAGTTTCGCATACGCTGGAGCATAGGCACCTCCGGTTTTTGAAATGTTGTCACCATTCAGCATGTCCGGGGGCGGACGGATTATCGGTTGAAAAAGCTGGCGAAAGATGTTATATTTGGAGTGTCGAATCATTGCGCTTGAAGGAGGAAGGGTATGGCAAAGCGGAGAGGCAAGACGAAACAGCAGCTCACCCCCAAGCAGGCGGCGGTGCTGCTGGTCCTGTGCGTGGCCGCCGCGGTGGTCCAGTGGTACCTGCGGCCGGAGCCGGTGTCGCTGGAGGACATCCCGGAATGGAGCGGCGCGGCCTATGTGGAGCTGGAGGACAACCAGCCGGGCTTTACCAAGGAGGAAATGACCCTGGAGGCTTTTGAGGATTACAGCGAGCTGGACTACCTGGGCCGCTGCGGCGTGGCCTACGCCAACATTTGCCCAGAGCTGATGCCCACGGAGGAGAGGGAGAGCATCGGGAACGTGAAGCCCACGGGCTGGGTCTCCGCCAAGTACGACTGCGTGGACGGGAAGTACCTTTACAACCGCTGCCACCTCATCGGCTTCCAGCTGGCGGGGGAAAACGCCAACGAAAAAAATCTCATCACCGGCACGCGGTATTTGAACGTCACCGGCATGCTGCCCTTTGAAAACGACGTGGCGGACTATGTTCAGCGGACGGACAACCATGTGCTCTTCCGGGTGACGCCGGTGTTTGTGGGCACGGAGCTGGTGGCCCGGGGAGTGCAGATGGAGGCCTATTCCGTGGAGGACGCCGGGGACGGCGTGTGCTTCAATATCTTTGCCTACAACGTCCAGCCCGGGGTGGTCATCGACTACGCCACCGGGGAGAGCCGGCTGGAGGAGGACGCGGCATGAGACTATGGGAGCGGTTTGACCGGATGGTGATTTTTGATACGGAGACCACCGGTGTTGATTATGAAAAGGACCGGATTATCGAAATCGGCGCGGTAACCCTGGAGAATGGCGCGGAAACCGGAGGCATGGACCTCTTCATCCGTCTGCCGGAGGGGCGGCGGCTGGACCCGTTTATTACAAACCTGACCGGCATCACGGAGGAGCAACTGGAGACCGAGGGCGTGGGAGACGAAGAGGCCGCCCGGGCCTTCGCGGACCTTCTGGAGGGGGCGGAGCGGCCGCTGCTTGTGGCCTACAACGCCCAGTTTGACCTGAATTTTCTCTATGGCCTGCTTCGACCCTGGGGATTGGCGGAGATACTGAAAAAGCCCCGGTTTTTGGACGCGCTGACGGTGTACCGGGACCGGCGGGACTACCCCCACAAGCTGGAAAACGCCATCGCCGCCTATCAGCTGGAGAACAAGGCGGTGAACAGCCACCGGGCCATTGACGACGCCCGGGCGGCGGCACGGGTGCTGGAGGCCATGGCGGAGGAGCGGGACGATTTGGAAGGGTATATCGACCTCTTTGGGTCCCATCCGAAATACGGAGTTTCGGGACGAAGGATTTCCTCCGTCACCTATCGTCCCCAGCCCTATGACCGGGGGAGGCCGCTGTATGAGCGGAAATATAGTGCTGGCGATGACAAAATTTGAAAGGGCGAAATACGGAGCTGCTTCGACCGCAGGGAGAACTGGTGGAAGCTTTTATGTCCTACTACCAAAGCTTTGAAGCGGATGATATCGACTGCGGATGATAGTCTATGCCACTAAGCGGCGGGGAAAGCCGAGAATATGGCGGATTGTGCGTAACTTTATAGGAAAGCGCCCGACGAATTGTCGGGCGCTTTTTGGCAGGCTCATGGGGCTTGCAGATAGCGCTCCGCCTCATGGACCGTATGGACCAGATACTGCATGGCCTCCACTGGGTGCTTCCCCACGGCGGTCTCCCCGGTGACCATGACGGAGGCTGCGCCGTCCAGCACGGCGTTGAAGATGTCGCTGACCTCCGCCCGGGTGGGGACGGGATGCTGCTCCATGGAGGCCAGCATCTGGGTTACCACCATGAAGGGCTGCCCCGCCTCCCGGCAGGTGGCGGCGATGCGCTTTTGCAGGGCCGGGAGCTCCCAGAGGGGGCCGGAATTTCCCAGGTCTCCCCGGGCGATGACGATTTCGTCCGCTGCGAAAAGCAGCTCCGCCAGCTTTTCCACGCCTTCCCGGTTTTCAATCTTGGCGAAGAGCCGGATGCCCGGTCCCCCGGCGGCGTTCAGGGCTCCCCGGACGGTCTCCAGATCCTCCCGGCCCCGGACAAAGGGCTGCATGACCCCCGTGACGCCATAGTCCTTCGCGGCGCGGAGATTTTCCAGGTCGTTGTCCGTCATGGCGGGGAGATGGATGTCCACACCGGGGAGAGCGGCGCTTTTCCGGCTTTGCAGCACGCCGCCCCGTTCCACCCGGGCCCGGGCCCCGTCCGGCAGCGTCTCCGTGACCTGGAGGAGGAGCTTCCCGTCGTCCAGCAGCACCATCTGCCCGGGAGCTAAATGCGGCAGGACGGCGGCGGGCAGGGGGATGTCCCTTCCCAGGCGGACAGAGGCTCCGTCCGCCAGCTCCAAGGGGGCTGGAAGCGCGCCCACCCGGAGCTCCGGGCCCTGCAGGTCAATGAGGAGCTGGGAGGTGACGCCGCAGCTCCGGGCGGCGGCGTGGAGATGCTCGATTTGCTCCTCCGCGCCATCGAGACCCACGTGGGAGAGGTTCAGCCGCACGCCGGTCATCCCGGCCTGAAAGAGGGCCTCCAGCGTTTTGGTATCGGAGCAGGCGGGTCCCAGGGTGCCGTAGATTTGAACCATGGCCGCCGCCTCCCCTCAACGGAAGAGGGCCGCCAGGCTCTCGGTATAGGGGGGACGGCAGATGCCCTTTTCTGTGACAATGCCGGCGATGAGGTGGTGGTCCGTCACGTCGAAGGAGGGGTTGTAGCACTTGACACCCGGCAGAGCCATGGGCTT
This sequence comes from uncultured Oscillibacter sp., assembly GCA_948916585.1. Classification (GTDB taxonomy): domain Bacteria; phylum Bacillota; class Clostridia; order Oscillospirales; family Oscillospiraceae; genus Oscillibacter. The sequence goes on from CAQXTN010000057.1 coordinate 4,772, forward strand.
TTTGTACCAGAGGGTCTTGATTTCCTCCGGGTCCCGGAGCTCAATGGGAATGTGGTCCCCGTCGGGGCAGCTTAAGTCAATGGTGCTGGTGGGGCCCAGGACGTAGACGGGGATGCCGTAGTGCTTGGCCAGGATGGCCACGCCGTTGGTTCCAATTTTGTTGGCCGTGTCTCCGTTGGCGGCCACCCGGTCACAGCCCACGAAGCAGGCCTGGACCCAGCCGTTTTTCATGACCATGGAGGCCATGTTGTCGCAGATTAAGGTCACGTCCACTCCGGCCCGGTGGAGCTCATAGCTGGTGAGGCGGGCTCCCTGGAGGAGGGGACGGGTTTCGTCGGCATAGACGTGGAGGTGTATGCCCCGCTCCGCCGCCAGGAGAAAGGGCCCCTGGGCGGTGCCGTAGCGGGAGGTGGCCAGGGGGCCGGCGTTGCAGTGGGTGAGTACGCCGTCGCCCTCCTTCAAGAGGCTGAGGCCGTATTCGGAGATGGCCTGGCATTTGGCGATGTCGTCCTGGTGGATGTCCACCGCCCTTTGGTACAGGGCCTCCAGCAGGACGGGACGGGGGTCCGCCAGATGGGCGGCGGCGGTTTGCTCCATCTCCCCCAGGGCCCAGCTGAGGTTCACCGCTGTGGGGCGGGAGGCGCTGAGCTGGGCGGAGTACGCCTGGAGGCGGGCTTGGAAAGCGGTGGGGTCCGGCGCGTCGATGGATCGGGCCAGAACATAGAGACAGTAGGCGGCGCAGATACCGATGGCGGGCGCGCCCCGGACCCGAAGGGCCCGGATGGCCTCCACCATTTCCTCCGCGGTTTGGAGGCGGATTTCCCGCTCCTCATTGGGCAGGAGACTCTGGTCAATGATGTAGAGGGCCTCGGCGGCCTTGTCGTAGCGGATGTTCTGGGCGTGGGTGACGGTTTTCAGGGAATGGGTCATAGAGGCGCTCCTTTCGATGGGATGGTTGTAGGAAGGGAAACGTGAATGAAGCCTGGCGGAAGGGGAGCTTTGGCGGGGGGAGCCTTCATTACGGGCTCCAGCTTGAAAATATTGGAGGTGATTGCAATGTGTACGCGGTCCTGGAAGAAGGAGTAGTGTTCTGGGGGAATCTTTGCCCTGGAGAAAAACAAATCCCGAATGTTGTCCTGATAATCCAGGATGTCCTCCGGGAAGAACGAATCCAAATTGCTTCCGCGTGAGAAAATCAAAAGATGATGGGACGAATCCGCCCTCAGCCACCGGCCGATACGGACCCACCAGGTGGCGTCGGTTTCTCCCAGGGACATGCCGAAGATGCAGATTGTGCCGCTGCTTTCAAGAATACTAAGCGCTTCCTCATCATGGCCATAACCAGATTGCTGGTTCAGGAGAGGCTTGACAACCATGCGTTGCTGGCGGGCATTTGTAAAGAGAGTTGAATTTGCCACCTGGTCGGCGTTGTCTACCCCGAGAATCATCCCTCCGGAATGGGTTCCATGGATGTGGATAACGGGTATGCTTGTCTGCGGCGCAAAATTTTCTCCTTTCAGATACCCAAACAGCCGGTCAATGACAGTGGTGTAGTTAAAGTTCAGAATTCGATACAACCGAAGGTCTTTCGACGAGTGAGCATTTAGGATATTGTTGCGAAAGCGGGGTTCCAAATAGCCTAAATGGTTGCGGATATCCTCCAGAAATTGAAGAGCCATTGTTCTGCCGCACGCGTCATAGTCGATACGCGCTTCTTCGTCCCGCAAATATTGGGCAAAGCAGCGCTTAAAGTGTTGAAGGCACTTGCGGAGAGACACCGCGGTATTTAGTGGAGGGGTATTGGTGTGTTGGCCCAGCGCCAATTCAAAGTCGGCCCAGTGGGAATAGTGATGGCTGGTCTGCAAGAGCTTCTTGAATTGGAGAATGTCTGGGTCGTCTGTATGAAAGTGGTCGTTCGAAATATAATGGGGGTAGAAATCCTGGTATCTTGTTTTTAAGTCCAGGTTGAGGTCAAAGCCGTTGCCAATCAGGAAGGTAACCCGTATCGCCATTCCGTATGCCTCCTTTGGTAAATCCATTTGCTGGTTTTCCAAATTGTAGCATAAACCGCCCCCTTATGCAACGGCTTTAACTTAAGAGGAGAGAACAGCGCCCGGACACGTGGCGTCCGGGCGCTGCTTTTGGAAAGGGAAGGACCTCAGCGGAAGTCGCCGCCCACCTCGATGGCGCGGATAACGCCGTCGTCGCTGGCGTACATGTCGCATTTTGGGGCGTAGGCGTGGGCGATATCCACGGCGCTTTTGCCCTCGGAGGCGGAAATCCACTCCCGGCTGTCCTTGTTGTAGACCATGACGGTGGCGGGGATGCTGTAGCTTCGTCCGTCCACGGTGACGGCGCTTTCACCACTCCAGGCGGTGTTGGGTACGTCTTTCAGGGCGGTGAGGGGCTTGAGGCTGGAGAAGCCTCCGGTGCCTGCGTCGTCCACCACCGCGGCTACGTAAACCCCACCACTAATGTCATAGTGACTGCGGAAGGGACCGGCTACCTTGCCCTGATCGCTGTAGATGGAGATATACGTGGCGTCCCGATCGTCCATGGTGATGGAGGTGCGCCCATAGAGGGTCGCGCCTCTGCCGACGGCGCCCAGAGCGATGATGTCCACCTGTCCTGCCCAGTTGGTGTGGGCGTAGCTGATGTCGCCATTGGGGATGGGCCCGGCCCCCAGGTCGTTGAGACTGAGGGTTTCGATGCCGTTCGCGGTGTACCGGAAAACGCTGACTGTCTCCGCCAAATTGCTGCTGCCGAGCCGGCGCTTCTCCAGGTCCAGGGCGCCGGAGACGCCGCCGCCCAGTCGGACCAGGCCGACGGTGTTCTTTCCGGTGGAGGTGACCCGGACCAGACGGTTCCGCATGCGGGCCAGCTCCTCCTGGCGCAGTTCGGTGATCTTGTCGCTGAGCGGATCACCCAGGTCCACGGTGCCTTCGATCTTAATGCCGCAGAGAAGCTCCACCGTGGCGCTGGTGCCGGAGACAGAGGTGGCGATTCCGATGGCGTTGGCATTGGCTCCGGCGGTGTTGGGCTTTACCGCCCCGGCTACCTTATTGTCCTCCGTCAGCAGCAGGGTGATCTGGTCCCCGGGACGGAACTTGGCCAGGGTGGACTGGGCCGTGGGCAGCACGTCAAAGTCGTGGCCCAGAAGGCGGAGGCTGGTGGGCTCCGTGGGGCTGGGGGTGCAGGACTCGTAGTAGCCCGTCAGCCGGGTGTCGCAGACCCGGATGGTGTTGGTGGAGCTGGCATAGGTGGCCACGTCATAGGGCCGCATGTCCTTGGCGTTGGCCCGGCAGCCGTTTTTGTAGATGGTATAGCCTCCTACGCCTCCGGTCAGGGAGTCAAAGCCCTTGACGGAATTTTTCTCGTAGACGATAACCGCCTCGGTGGAGCTGTCGCCGCCGCCGACGAAGATGAATTCCACATTTCCGGCGGTGCCCAGGTACAGCGTCAGGGACGTGCCGGGATTCACCCAGGACCGGGCCTCGCTCCAGGTGGTTTCCGCGCCGTTGCGGTAGACCTTGGTGCCGGAGGTGACGTTGTATTTGGCGCCGGAGCGGTCCGTAATCAGGTTGGCCTCGGCCTTGGCGACCGTGACGGTACGGCTGACGCCCATAGCGTCGGGGAGGAAGGTGCGGACCTTCTGCCCCTCCAGCACCAGCGTGCCCTTCAGGCCGTTGAGGGAGCCGTTGGACGCCTTGTCTCCCGCCATCTGGTAGATGGACCCGTCGGAGAAGAGCATGGCGGTCTCCTTGCCGTCGGGGCCCCGGGCGTTGGAGGACACCAGAACCATGTCGGCCTTGGTGGTCAGCCCGGCGGCGGTGAGGAAGTTGCTGACGGTCTTATCCCCCTGGACGTCCGCCCGGAGGAGGTTGTTGAAAAGGATGGCGGCGTCGCTGCGGCTGAGGGGGGAGTTTCCCCTGGTGGTGTCCACCCCGTCGGTGAGGCCGATGGAGGCGGCGAAGGACAGATAGCTGTCCGGCCACACGCCGCCGATGTTCTCGTCCTTATACCCCAGGACCCGCAGGAGAATAGTGGCCGCCTGGCCCAGGGTGACGGTGCGGTCAGGATAAAACTTGCCGTCAGAGAAGCCGGAGATGGCGTTCTTCCCCTTGGAGGCCATGTTGATATAGGCCGCCGCCCAGTGGGAGGGCTTCACGTCCGGGTAGACGGTGACGGTGCGGTAGAGGCCCAGCTCGTCCTCGGCGTTCAGGGCGCAGACCACCATCTTGCAGAACTGGGCCCGGGTGAGCTGGCCGTTGGGCCGGAAATTCCCGTCGGAAAAGCCGTCCATCACGCCCATGAGCCGCAGGGATTCCACCTGGGCGTAAGCGTCGCCGCCCAGGTCGTAGAAGCGGTTGGCGGGGGGCGCGGCCTGGGCGGGCAGGACCAGTAAGGACGCCGCCATGGCCGCCAGGAGCAGCAGGGACAACACGCGTTTTTTCATAGTCTTCCTCCTCATTATTCCGCTCGGAGCGCCTCGACGGGCTGGAGCTTGGACGCCTTAATGGCGGGGTAGCTGCCGAAGATCAGCCCCAGCAGCACGGAGAACCCCAGGGCCCCGGCCGTCACGCTGGCGGAGGGGTAAATGGTCATTTTGAACAGCAGGTTTCCCGCTACGTAGCAGCCCAGGGTGCCAAGCAAAATGCCGATGATGCCGCCGATGCCGCAGAGCATGGCCGCCTCGATCAAAAACTGGGTGACGATGCTGCTGCGCTGGGCGCCGATGGCCCGGCGGATGCCGATTTCCCTGGTCCGCTCCGTCACCGTCACCAGCATGATGTTCATGATGCCGATGCCGCCCACCAGCAGGGAAATGGCGGCGATGCCGCCCAGCACCAGGGAGATCATGCCCATCTGCTCGTTCATGCTCTGCTGCCAGCGGTCGTCGGGGCTGACGTAGGAGTCCCCTGTGGCCGGGTCTACCAGGCCCTTCAAGAAGCCCCGGACACGGGTAGCCACTTCCGTGGTGGAAACGCCGTCCTTGGCCTTGATGATAAAATTCTCAATCCGGTCGCCTCCCAGCAGCCGGCGGGCGGTATAGGGCAGGAGGATGATGTTGTCGATGGTGCTCCCCTGGGCGTCGCTTCCGGTGACGCGGGGGGCGTAGACTCCCACCACCTCGAAGTTCTGCCCGTTGAGCTGGAGAAACTTACCCACCGGGTCGGCGGCGTCGAAGTACACCTCCGCCGCCTGGGAGCCCAGGACGCAGACCTGGTTGTACCGCTCGACGTCCAGCTCGCCCAGGTCCCGGCCCTTGGTAATCGTCAGATTGTTGCAGGCGCTGTACTGGTTGGAGACATAGTAGACGTCCGGGGGCCGCTGGCCGGTCATGTTCCCCATCTCGTCCCAGCTCCACTCAAAGTTGGCGGAGTTTTTCGTGCCGTAGACCACGTTGACGCTGGCCCGGGCCTCCGGCGTGATGCCCACAATGTACTGGGGGATGGACTTGCAGTAGGCATAGAGGTCCGGGAAGTAGTCTTTGCCGGAGCTGATCATGTTGCCGTTTTCGTCCACTTCATACATGTAACTGTAGATGTCTACCGTGATTTTGTTGCTGCCCATGGCGGAGAACTGCTCCATGGTTTTCGCCGCGTAGCCGCTCATGACCGAGACGATGGTCATCACCGCCGCGATGCCGATGATAACGCCCAGCATGGTCAGCATGGAGCGGCCCTTTTTGCCGATGATGGACTTCCAGGCCATTTTCACTGCCTGACGGATGTTCAAAACCAGTCCACCTCCTGTTCCCTGTCCTCCACGATCTTCCCGTCCGTCAGGCGGATTACCCGGCGGGCCGTGGCGGCGATTCCGTTGTCGTGGGTGATGAGAATGACGGTGGTGCCCTCCCGGTTCAACTGCTGGAGGAACTCCAGCACCTCGTGGCCCGTCCGGGAATCCAGCGCGCCGGTGGGCTCGTCGGCCATGATGATGGGGGGCTTGGTGGCGATGGCCCGGGCGAT
>CAQXTN010000058.1:0-10442 GCA_948916585.1 uncultured Oscillibacter sp.
TCCTTCTCCCGCAGCTGCACACAGGTCACGCCGCCCTTCAGCGCCGCCTCCACCTGTTCACAGAGCGTCCGGGACCCCAGCCAGGCCCGGTCCGTCACGGCGTAAAGCCGCATATGCCGCCTATCGCACCTCATACCGCGCCCCCCGCTCCAGGTCCGCCGGGGTCAGGCGGTACATGGCGTCGATTAGATAGGTCCGGCAGGAGGCGTTCCCCTCCTCCTTTGTCAGCCGTCCGGCGGCGATTTCTCCACACAGCCCCATGGCGCACACGGCGGCGGCCGTCGCCTCCAGAAGCTGGTCCGGGTTGGCGGCGGCAAAGGCCGCCGTCAGGGCGGAGAGCTGACAGCCGGTGCCGGTGATGGCGGACAGGATGGGGTGTCCATTGCGGATGCAGAAGGCCCGCTCCCCGTCCGCCACAAGGTCGACGGCCCCGGTGACGGCAATCACTGCCCCGGTTCGCCGGGCAAAGTCCTTGACAAAGGCCACCGCCTCACGCAGGCGGTCCTCCGTCACCTGGTCCGCGGCGTCCGCATCCACGCCCCGGGCCGCGCTCTCGCCGGAGGCCAGGGCCTTGATCTCCGAGATGTTGCCCCGGAGAACGGCTGGCCGCACCTCCCGCAAAAGGCCGGAGGCCGTCTCCGTCCGCAGGTGAGTGGCTCCGGCTCCCACCGGGTCCAGCACCACGGGACGGCCCAACTCCCGGGCCCGCTTTCCGGCGGCGAACATGGCCGGAATGGTCCGCTGGTTCAGCGTGCCGATGTTGAGGTGCAGTCCGCCGCAGGCGGCGGCCAGCTCCACGGCGTCCTCTGGCTCGTCCGTCATAACCGGCGAGGCGCCGCAGGCCAATAGCAGGTTGGCACAGTCGTTAGCGGTGACATAATTGGTGACGCTGAGAACCAGCGGGGATTTTCGCCGGACGCTTTCAAAAATGGCTTCAAACATGGTGTACGCTCCTTTTCGCACGGGGGAAAACGCCCCTGGCGGCGCGCCTTCCCTGGTGGGGGGGATTTTTCCGGCGGCCCTCCTCCTTTCCCGCGGCCGGACAGCAAAAAACAGGGGACGTCCTGATGGGACGCCCCCTGAAACAGTGCAAAGACTACTTCCTCCGGCGGCATTATCCGCATCAGGTTCTAGGGTCGAAGGTTTACCTTCCTCTCAGCCTGTCTCACAAGCTCCCCTGTTTATGAAATTGGATTTATGATACCACAGGATACGTTGTTTTGCAAGAGGGCCCTTGCGAAGGGGCCTGACCCCCAGGTTAGGCCATTCCTCCGGGACGTTGCCATCAGACCTCCGTCAGCTCCTCATAGCTCTGGATATAATACTCCGCCAGGCGGCGCATTTCCTCCTGCTCCGGCTCCGACGCGTCGTACACCGCCGCCGTCCGAAAGCCTGCCGCCTTGGCGGTTCGCAGGGCGTAAAGGGCGTCCTCAAACACCACAGTATCCTTCTTCGTGGACCGAAGGCGGCGGAGGGCCCGCTCGTAAACCTCCGGCCCCTCCCGCTTCTCCTGGCCCGCCTCCCGGCTGGTGATGATTCCCCGGAAGAAGCCCTCCAGCCCTGCGGTTTTCAGGGCGGCCTCCGCCAGGGGGCGGTCTGTGGCGGTGGCCACGTACATCCAGACCCCCTCCATTTTTAAAACGGAGAGGAAGCGCACCAGCCCTGGCTTGGGCCGGACGTCCCGGTGGTAAAAAGCCGCAATCTGCTCCCAGACCTCCGCCGCCAGCTCCTCCGGCGTGCCAGGGAGGCCGCACAGCTCCTTGCACAGGGCGCAGCCCTCCCATACGGAGAGGGCGTTGACCCGTTTGTCCAAGTCCGGCGGAGGAACCAGGCCGTGGCTTTGCACCAAAGCGGAGGCCCGGCTCCGCCACATGGGCATGGAGTCCACCAGCGTTCCGTCCATATCGAAAATGGCGCTTTGCAGTCTCATGATACCATCCTCCTCACTCCGGCAGCCTTGCCAGTCCCGCCTCCGTCAGCTTCTGGAGGCTCATCAGGATGCCCAGCTTCGCGTGCTGCCAGGTGAGCCCTCCTTGGAAATACACGGCGTAGGGCGGGCGGATGGGCCCGTCGGCGGAGAGCTCGATGGAGCTGCCCTGGACGAAGGCCCCGGCGGCCATGACCACCTCGCTGTCATAGCCCGGCATGGCCCAGGGCTCCGGAGTGACGTAGCTGTCCACCGGCGCGGCGGCCTGAATCCCCCGGCAGAAGGCCAGCATGGCCTCCCGGCTTCCCAGGGTGACGGCCTGGATGATGTCGTGGCGCTCCTCCGAGGCGTTGGGCACGCAGGAAAAGCCCAGGCCCTCGTAGAGATTGGCGGCAAAGACGGCCCCCTTCAGCGCCCCCGCCGTCACCGTGGGGGCCAGGAAGAGGCCCTGGTAAAAGGCGGGCATCAGCCCCAGGTTGGCCCCCACCTCCTGCCCCAGGCCCGGGGCGGAGAGACGGTAGGCGCAGCGCTCCACGCACTCGTTTGTGCCGCAGATGTACCCGCCGATGGGGGCCAGGCCTCCGCCGGGGTTTTTGATGAGGCTTCCCACCACCATGTCGGCTCCCAGGTCCGAGGGCTCCCGGGTCTCCACAAACTCGCCGTAGCAGTTGTCCACCATGACCTTCACGTCCGGCTTGACGGATTTGCAAAAGGCGATGAGCTCCCCGATCTCGGCCACGGAGAAGCTGGGCCGGGTGGCGTAGCCCTTGGAGCGCTGGATGGTGATGAGCTTGGTCCGATCGTTGATGCGGGAGCGGATGGCTTCATAGTCAAAGCCGCCGCATGGCAGCAGGTCCGCCTGGGCATAGGTGACGCCGTATTCCCGCAAGGAGCACTTGGAGGGCCGGATGCCGATGACCTCCTCCAGCGTGTCATAGGGGGCCCCCACGGGGGAGAGGAGCTCGTCCCCCGGCAGGAGGTTGGCGGACAGGGCCACGGTGAGGGCGTGGGTGCCGCAGGTAATTTGAGGCCGGACCAGGGCGGCCTCCGTGTGAAAGACGGCGGCGTAGACCCGTTCCAGGTTGTCCCGGCCCTCGTCGTCGTAGCCGTAGCCGGTGGTGGCGGCGAAGTGGGTGGCGTTGACCCGGTTTTGCTGCATGGCGTGGAGGACCTTGGCCTGGTTGTACTCGGCGGTGCGGTCGATGTCCGCGAAGCGGTCCCGGAGGCGCTCCAGCGCCGCCTCCCCATAGCGGTACACGGCGGGGCTGACGCCCAGGGTCTGGTAAATGGCTTGCAGTTCCATGAAAGGGCTCCTTCTCATTTGTTTTCAACAGAGCCTATCATAGGCGATGGGGCCGGGACTGTCAAGGGGTTGCTTTTCCAGATGGGAACGTGTAAAATAAAACGGAAAAAACCTTCCCGGAAAGGAGGCGCTCCCATGCCCAGCGTCCTCGTCCACGCCCCCGACGACCCCGTCACCCTCTCCCCCCAGGCGGTGAAGCGCCTCCTGGACCGGGGGGACGGGGACGCCGCCCTGCTGTACCTGGCCCTGCTCCGCCGCCGGGGTGACGCGCCGCCCCGGTCCCTGGCCGGGGAGCTCCGCTGGGACAAGGGCCGCATCGAGGCGGCGGAGGCCGCCCTCCGAGACCTGGGGCTCATCGCCCCCCAGCCCCCCCCTGCCGAGCCCGCCGACGAGCCCCCCTCCTACCAGCAAAGCGAGGTTGCCGGGAAGCTGGAGGAGAGCGCGGACTTCCGCCGCCTCACCGCCGAGGTGGAGCGGAAGCTGGGCAAGCGCCTCACCACGGCGGACCTCTCCGCCCTGCTGGGGCTGTACGACTATCTGGGCCTTCCCTCCGACGTGATTTACCTCCTGGTGTGCCACTGCGCGGAGCGCACCGCCGGCCGCTTCGGCCCGGGCCGGAGGCCCACCCTCCGCCAGATCGAGCGGGAGGGCTACGCCTGGGCCCGGCGGGGCATCGACACCCAGGCCGCCGCCGTCGAATACCTCCGGGACTACGGCCGGAAGCGGGAGGCCGTCCCGGCCTACATGCGGGCCCTGCGGCTGGGGGACCGGCTCCCGGTGCGGGAGGAGGAGAAATTCCTCCTCCAGTGGCTGGAGTGGGGCTTCCCCCCGGAGGCCGCCGCCCTAGCCTACGAGAAAACCGTCCTCAAGTGCCACGAGTTTAAGTGGAGCTACTGTAACGGCATCCTTCGCCGCTGGCACGAGGCGGGGCTCCACACCGTGGACGAAATCGAGGCAAGGGACAAGCGTCCCCAGCAGCCTCCAGTGGCGCTCAACATCCGGACGTCCGACGGCAAGGGCGCAGGCAACGCCTGGATGCGCAAGTACATTCAACAGCGGAGAAAGGAAGGGTGAGCCATGGGCTATGACGGGAAAATCGTCCGCCGGGCCCTCCAGCGCTTTGAGGAGGACAAGCGGGACCGGGAGGACCGGGCCCGGGACCGGCGGGAGGGCGTGTTTCGCCGCCAGCCCCGTCTGCGGGAGATCGACGCGGAGCTGCGGGCCACCATGAGCCGCATCCTCTCCACCGCCCTGCGCCGGGGCACGGACCCCCGGGCGGCGGTGGAGGCTTTAAAAAAGCAGAACCTGGGCCTCCAAGAGGAGCGGAGGCTGCTTTTGGACGGCCTGGGCCTCCCGGCAGACTGCCTGGAGGAAAAGCCCGCCTGCCCCCTCTGCCAGGACACCGGCTGGCGGGAGGGGCGGATGTGCCGCTGCCTTCGGGCCTACTGCGCCCGGGAGCAGCAAAAGGAGCTCTCCCGGATGCTGGACCTGGGAACCCAGAGCTTTGAGACCTTTTCCCTAGAGTGGTACGACCAGGCGGAGGACCCGGCCCTGGGGGTCTCCCCCCGGGAGAATATGGACTGGATTTACCGGACCTGCAAGCGCTACGCCGCCGCCTTCGGTCCGGGGAGCGGGAACCTGCTCCTCACCGGGGACCCGGGGCTGGGGAAAACCTTCCTCTCCGCCGCCATCGCCCGGGAGGTCAGCGCCGAGGGCTTCTCCGTGGTTTACGACACCGCCGCCCGCATCTTCGACCGCTTCGAGGCCCGGAAATTCGGCCGGGAGCTGGGGGAGGCCGTGGAGGCCGACGTGGACCGGGTGTCGGACTGCGACCTGCTGATTCTGGACGACCTGGGGACGGAGCTCACCACCCCCTTTGTGCAAAGCGCCCTCTACGGCATTGTCAACGGCCGCATCACAGACCGCCGGGCCACGATTCTCAGCACGAACCTGAAGCTGGACGAGCTGGCCCGACGCTACACGCCCCAGATCGCCTCCCGGATTGAAGGGGAGTATCAGGTCCTGCCCTTCTTTGGGGAGGATATCCGGCGGCTGAAAAAGGAGCGGAGCTAAGCCGCCGCCCACTTCCGGCCCCACAGCGCCAGCGCCGCCCCCGTCAGGGCCCAGCCAAAAACGCAGGAGGCCCAAAACCGCAGTCCCCCCAAATCCCACAGCGCCGCCCCCAGCACTGTGGCAGACAGCACCCGGGGAAAGCTCCCCAGCAGTCCCCCGGCGAAGTAGGCCCCATACCCCGTCCCCGCCGCCCCCAGCCAGAGGCTCACCAGCTCCACCGGCAGCACCCCCGCCAGGCGCAGCAAAAACACCTCCCGCCCGGCGGCGGGCTCCGCGTTCAGCCGCCTCAGCCGGGGATACCGGGCGGCCAGCTCCTCCAGGGCTCCCTGCCGCCGCCGCCCCAGGAGATAGGGCCCCGCCTGGGCCGCTGCCGCGCCGCAGAGATTCGTCCCCAGAGCCAGGGGAAAGGGGAGAAGCAGCCCCGCCGCCCCGGCCAGGGCCGTCATGGGCAAAGCCGCCGTCAAGCCCTTGAGGGCGTACAGCGCCAGCAGGAGCAAGGCCGCCAGCCAGGACTGCTCCGGCGTCCAGGCGGCCACCCGCTCCGGCCGCAGGGCGGACCGGCAAAGCCAGGCCCCCAGACCCAGGAGGGCCCAGAGAACCAGGGGAATCAGGCGTTTTTTCAAGGGGACCCTCCCTTTCGTAGTTGTCGAAACAGCCTCTAGTATGCCCAAAAAGAGCCGCCCGCGTGATGCGGGCGGCTCTTTTTGTCTCTTGGCGCGTTCCCCTCATTCCTCAGAAGGCGGAATTACCACGATGGCGGGAGGCTCCGCCGGTTCCACCGGGGGCTCCGGTTCAGCGGGAAGCTCCGCCGGGCCCGTGGCGGGGACGCCGGGCTCCTGCGCGCTGGCGGGAGGCGAGGGCTCCTGCTCCGCCGGGGTGCCGGGAACCACGGGGGCGGAGGTCTCCGGGGTCTCCTCCTTGGGGGGACCCACCAGCACCAGACGGTCCCGGTGCTTATAGTCGCTGATGGCCTCCACGTCGCTGGAAATCAGCGCTCCGCTGCCATCGAAGATGTTCCGGTAGGTCTTTACCCGGTAGCCCGTGTAGGGGGTCACCTTCACCTGCCGCTGGCCGGGCGCCAGGGTGGGGTCCAGCTGCTCCACCTCCTCAAAGGGGGTGGTGGACAGGGTGTCATAGGTCATCTTCACCGACGTGTCGTCGGTTTTGGTGCCCCAGAGCTGGACGGTGAGATAGCCCTTGTCGTATTTTGCCGTAATCTTGATGGGATACGGGGTGTTGTTGGTGAACTTGTAGTCCGGCCCGCCCCAAGAGACCGTGGCGTCCATGCCCCGGGTGATGTAGGCGGGAATATACCGGTGGGCATAGCGCTCGGTGATTTCCATATTGGAAAGGAGGCAGGCGTAATACAGCGTGGAGGAGGGCTGGCACACGCCGCCGCCGATCTCGTCCACGGTCTCCCCCTGAACATAGGCGGGAGCGGGCTTATAGCCCTTGGCCACCGTCCGCTGGCCCACGGTCTCGTTATAGGAGAACAGCTCCCCGCTGTTGAGCACCGTCCCGTCAAAGGCGGCGGAGGCCAGCTTTACGTTGCTGACCCGGGCGGCGGTGCCCCCCACGTGGGTGGTGCACTCCCCCAAAAGGTCCCGGAAGAGGACGGCCTTCAGCTCCTCCGCCGTGATCTCCGGCTCCCGGATGTCGGCGGGAACGGAGACGGTCTCCCCAGGGGCGGCGGCGGTCAAAAGCCGCTGGGCGGACCCGGTTTCAAAGGACGCCCCCCGCTTCTCCGGCAAGATGCCGCCGGTTTCCTTGTTATAGCGGGCGTTTTCCATCTCGCCGGACACGGCCTCGTGAACGGTTTGAATGGACAGGGGCTGGGCGGGGCGGGTGGTCATGTCCACCTGGACCTCCGTTTCCCCGCTGGCAGCGGCGTGTTCCAGCACCAGGGCCAGCCCCTCCTCGCCTACGGAGCGGCCGTTGGCCTCCTTGGTCAGCAGAATCTCGTCGTCCAGCACCGTAAAGCTGCCGTCCACCGGCTCCATGGCCAGCTCCTCCGCCAGCCGGGCCACGCCCTCTCGAAAGACCTCTTCGTCCCGGTCCTGGGCCGTCAGGCCATTCCCCTCGCTGTCGGTGAGGAGGGAGAGCACCCGGGCCCCCCGGCTGAGAAAGGGGGCGGCGGCCTGGTCGTCAAAATGCCGCTGGGCGATGCCGGGGCACTGCTCCGCCGTGTAGCCCAGCTCCCCCAGGGTGATGGAGGCCCCGGCCGCCTCGGGAAGCCAGCCCTCCGCCTCCGCCGTTTGGACGGGGGAGACGGTCAGGGTCCGCCCCGGCAGGGAGCCCGCCAGGACCTGCCCCGCCTGTTCCACGGTGAGTCCCCCTACGTTTACGCCGCTGATGGTTTCCTTCGGGTAAAAGGTCGTCCGGGAGCCCGCCCAGGAGCAAAGCCCGGCGTAGGCCCCCGCCATAATGGCGGCGGTCAGAACCAAAGCAATTGCCACCGGCGCGGCGGGATTCCGCTTCACCCGCGCGCCTCCGGCGGCCTCATTTGTCATCTGTCCCATGAAGCCCTCCTAATTCGGCCCCGCGAAGAGCCGTTTCTCTCTCAGGGTATTCTAACACAGATTCCGGGAAAAAGTGATTACAATATAGTAACAAGAAACGGGCCTCACGAGCCTGGCCGCCCGGCACCAGGCCGCCGGGGAATCCGAATTGTCATGACAATTTCCTCCTCCGTGTCCTCCCGGAGGCACCGGGCCTCCACCCCCGCCTCCCGGACGATGCGCAGTCCCCGGTCCACGCTGTTCAAAAACAGCCGCACGTCCTTCAAGATGTACGTCCGCCGCCCCGCCGGGGCAGCCGTCTGGAGCTCCTGAAGCCGCCGCTCCACATACTGCTCCGTCTGGGCCACGTTCCAGCTCCGCTCCGCTGCCCGGCGGGCCGCCGCCAGCCGCTCCTCGTCGTCCTCCAGCCGGAGGAGAGCCCGTGCGTGGCGCTCCGTCAGTCCCTTTTCCAGCAAAAACGCCTGGCAGGCCGGGGAGAGGCGGAGAAGCCGCAGCTTGTTGGCCACCGCCGAGGGCGACCGCCCCAGCTGGGCCGCCGCCTCCTCCTGGGTGTCTCCGCTGCTGCGGAGATAGTCGGCGATGGCGGCGGCCTCCTCGAAGTAGTGGAGGTCCTGGCGCTGCAAATTCTCCACCAGGGCCAGCAGGGCGGACTCCCGCTCGTCCACCTCCGCCTCCACGCAGGGCACCGCCGTCAGACCCGCCAGCCGCGCCGCCCGGAGCCGCCGCTCTCCCGCCACTAATTCCCAGCCCTCGCCCCGCCGCCGGACCACCAGGGGCTGCACCACCCCGTGGCGGCGGATGGACGCCGCCAGCTCCCGCAGGGCCCCCTCGTCAAACAGCCGCCGGGGCTGGCGGGGATTGGGGCGAATGGTCTCCACCCCCAGCCGCAGCACCCGCTTTTCCTCACCCATGGAAACGCCTCCTTCCAATTTGTCCCATTCTACCGGACGGGGCATGAAAAACCATGGGGATTCTGTCGGCGGCGGGAAATACCGCTTGCGCCGGGGCGGAAAAGCCGGTATAATAGCTGCGAGGAGGTGCTGTTTATGCCGACGGAGAAGGACTATAAGATGATTGAGAAAGCCACGCTTTACGACCTGCGTCTGATCTTTTCCACTGGGGAAAAAGACACCTACACGAGAGAGGAAATTGTGGAGCTGCTGGATAAAATCGCCCTGGCCAAAGACCAGGAATAAACAACGGAAGGGCCCGGCGGGTGTATCCCGCCGGGCCCTTCTCTTCTTTTCATCCGGGACAAAAGGCTTCGCACCCGGCGGAGACCGGCACTCCGCTCATGGGTTCGCTCAGACCTTCTGATTCTTCTTGGGATGGGCGATGGTCACGCAGCCCTCGATAGCCAGGATGACCGCCAGGACCACCAGCAACACGCCCAGGATAGCCTGGACATAGGGGCCCCAGTCCGCGCCGCCGGCGGAGATTACGCCAATCTGGTTCTTGGTGTTGACCAGCAGGGAGCAGATGGTGACGATCAGCATGAAGCCCATGGGGATGAGGAACATCTTGTTGTTTTTGCCGATGTTGCCCAGCCAGGTGGCCACGGCCAGCAGGCCCAGGGCCGCCAGCAGCTGGTTGGCGGAGCCGAACAGCGCCCAAATCTTCTCATAGCCGTTCAGGCCCAGCAGCACGCCCAGCAACACGGTGATGCCGGTGGATACGTACATATTGGAGAGAACCTTCTTGTAGCCGGTGACATTCTCCGGGGTCTCGCCCTTGCTGGAATCCAGCCAGAACTCCTGGAACATGAACCGGGCCAGACGGGTGGCGGTATCCAGGGAGGTCAGGCAGAAGGCGGAGTAGGTCAGCACCAGCAGGGTGTACAGGATGCTGTAGGTGCCCGGGATGGAGTCGTCAATCATGTGGGCCAGGCCGCCGCCAAAGATGGCGGTGGCGCCCTTCAGGGCGGAGTCGGGGTTGGCCGCGTTCCAGCTGTAGGCATAGGCCACGGCGCACAGGGTCAGGATGGCCAGGACGCACTCCAGCAGCATGCCGCCGTAGGCGATGGGCTTCGCGTCGGTTTCCTTATCCAGCTGCTTGGAGGTGGTGCCGGAGGAGACCAGGGAGTGGAAGCCGGAAATGGCGCCGCAGGCGATGGTGGTGAAGAGCACGGGGAAGATGGGGTTGCCGGCGCCGGTGTCGGGGTTGGTCACCACGAAGGTGTTGACGGCGGGCAGGCTGTCCATGGAGGGATGGGCCAGGAACACGGCCACCACCGCCAGGGCCAGCATGGCGTACAGCAGGAAGGAGCTCAGGTAATCGCGGGGCTGGAGCAGAATCCACACGGGGGTGACGGAGGCAATGGCGATGTAAATGCCGCAAATCCACATCCAGCTGGAGGAGGACAGGTAGATGGGGTGGAAGTTCATGCCAATGGCGATGATGGCCACGATGGCGATGACGCCGATGACGCTGGCCACGGACATGGGGGCGTTCCGGCGGTACACCAGGAAGCCGAACACAATGGCGATGGCGATGAACAGCAGGGAGACCATGGCCACACGGGCGTTGGCCTCGGAGGCGGCGTAATCCACCACGCCATCCGTGATGGTGGCGCCGAAGGTGCCGGCCACGATGGAGGCGAAGGCCGCCACCACCAGGATCA
>CAQXTN010000059.1:0-10215 GCA_948916585.1 uncultured Oscillibacter sp.
CATCTCCGCCGCCCGGCGGGACATGGTGGGCGGCACCCTTTACTTGGTGGGGCGGGACGCCCAGACCGGAGAGCTGCTGGGGGACGCCACCTCCTGCTCCATGTGCCGCCGTATGGTGATCAACGCCGGACTGGAACGGGTGGTCATCCGCCGGACGGAGACGGAATTTGATATCATTTCCGTGTCAGACTGGATCGCCGAGGACGACGCCGTTTCCCTTTGAGGAAACACGGAAAGGAAGTATTTGCTTGAAAGCCGGACTTGTCACCTTCTACCACCTGCATCACTACGGGGCCATCCTCCAGGCCGCGGCCACCCAGCGGGCCCTGGCCTCCCTGGGCTGGGACTGCGAGACCATTGACTACTTCGTTAACCAGGATATCCGCATCCTCAAGCCCCCCACCACTCCCGGACGGGCGGCGAACGACGCCTACAACACCCTCCACTATCCCGCCCTGAAACGCCGCTGGCAGCGGTTCGAGACCTTTTCCAAGGCCCACCTGAACCTCACCTCTCGCCGCTATACCAGCTGGGAGGAGCTGAAACGGGCCGCCCTGCCCTATGACCTTCTGATCTCCGGCAGCGACCAGATTTGGAACCCCACCATCTTCCCCGACGGGCGCTTTGACCCCGTGTTTTTCGGAACCTTCTCCCCCTTGCGGAAAATCGCCTACGCCCCCTCCTTCGGCGTGGGGCACCTGCCCGAGGGGATGGAGGAGGAATTGAAGGGATATCTTTGTGACTTTTCCCACCTTTCCGTCCGGGAGGCCTCCGGCCGGGACATTGTTCGGGAGGCCGCGGGCCGGGAGGCGGAGGTGGTGCTGGACCCCACGCTGCTGCTGACGGCGGAGGACTGGTCCGCCCTGGCGGCGGAGCGGGTGGTCCGGGGGGAGTATATCCTCTGCTACTGCATCGCCCGCTCCGGGGCTCTGGAGCCCTATATCCGCCGTCTGGCGGAGGAGACCGGACTGCCGGTGGTCCAGCTCTGCGGCACCCGGCGGAAGCTCCACCCCAAGGCGAAGCTGATTTTTGACGCGGGTCCGGCGGAATTTTTGAGCCTCTTCCGCCACGCCGCCTACGTCTGCACAAATTCCTTCCACGGGACGGTGTTCTCCGTCCAGTTCCAGCGGCCCTTCTTCACCGCCGTGGCCCCGGCGGAGCTCCAGGAGCCGGAGCGCTCCCGGACCTTCAGCCTTCTAAGCCGCCTGGGGCTGACGGACCGGGTGGTGGGCAAGGGCGACGCCGCCGGACTGGGGGACCTCCCCGGCTGGCCCGCCGCGGAGGAGCGGCTGCGGGCCGCCCGGGCGGGGGCCATGGCCTATTTGCGGGCCGCCCTGGCGGACGAGCCCTGGGAGAGCGCGAAAGAGCCCCCCCGTTCCCAGGGGGACCGTCCCCTTCTGGCGGATCGGACCCACTGCACCGGCTGTTCCGCCTGCGCCGCCGTCTGTCCCAAGGACGCCATCACCCTGGTCCGGGACCGGGAGGGCTTTGCCTTCCCCCAGGTGGAAGCGGAGAAGTGCGTTCACTGCGGTGTCTGCACCAGAACCTGTCCCATGCTCCGGGAGCGGGCGAAAACGCCCCTGCCCGCCGCCTTCGCCGCCTGGAACCGGGAGCCGGACGTCCGGCGGGACTCCACCTCCGGCGGGGCCTTCTCCGCCCTGTCGGACTACGTGCTGGAGGGGGGCGGCGTGGTGTTTGGCGCGGCGCTGGACGGGAAACAGCACCTGCGGCACACCGCCTGCTTCCGCAAGGAGGACCTCTGGCGGTTCCGGGGGGCCAAGTACGTCCAGAGCGATTTGGAGGGCGTGTTCCGGGAGGCGCGAAAATGCCTGGAAACCCGGCAGGTCCTCTTCTCCGGCACCCCCTGTCAGGTGGACGGGCTGTATCGCTATCTGGGGACCCGCCCGGAGAATCTGACCACCTGCGATCTGGTGTGCCATGGCGTGCCCTCTCCCGGCGTGTGGGAGGACATGGCCCGCCACATTGAGAAGAAGCGGGGGCGGGAGCTCCAGGCCGTGCGCTTTCGCAACAAGGTGGAGGGCTGGCAGAACAGCCACTTCACCGCCGTCTACGACGACGGCACCGTGGACACCCACCCCCTCTTTGAGACGGAATTTGGCCGGGCCTTTGGCCGGGCGCTGTTCCTGCGGCCCTGCTGCTACCGCTGTCCCTATGCCTGCTTAAACCGGGTGGGGGATTTCACCCTGGGGGACCTCTGGGGTCTCCGGCCCGACGAGCTGCCAGAGCAGCAGCAAAAGGGCGTCAGCCTCCTGCTGGTAAACACCCCCCATGGCAGCCATATCTTCGACCAGCTCCATCTGGTCCGCCAGCCCTTCCCGGTGGAGCGGGCCATCGCCGGGAATCCCCGGCTGGCCTCCCCCATCACCCAGCCCCCGGACCGGGCCGCCTTCTTCGCCGCCTATGCTCTGGAGCCCTTTGACCAGGTGGTCCGGAAGTTCTGCGCCCTGCCGCCGCTGCCCGTCCGGGCGATGGGAAAGGCCCTGTCGCCGGAGATGAAGGCGAAGGTGAAAAAGATGCTGAGGCGGGGCTGAGGGCTATCCGAACAGCAGCTTCTTTTGAAATAACCACTTTTTGCATTCAAGCGACAGGGCCAGCCGGAATCCGGCTGGCCCTGTTTTCTGAAAGCCCGCATTCATCGCTGGGAAACGCCGGATAGACGACGATTTTCCCGTCAGGATAGAAGCTTCCCCGGGGCAATGGAGGGATAGCCCAAGCATGCGGCGCGCTACGGCAGAAAAAGGCCCTCCTGGCGGCGTAGGCCGTTTGGAATACAGCCTCCTATTCCACCGGCTTGGACAGCATCCACAGCGGCGCGCCGTCGTGGCGGCTGGGGGACAGCTCCTCCAAAATCAGGGACAACTCCCAGGGGATCAGGCTTCGATCCCGGCTGGCGGGGTCCGCCACCAGAATCTCCCCGCCCAAGGTGGTGCCCCGGAGGAGAATGAAATGCCCCCCCTTGGTGAAATGTCCCTTGGTCATCAGCGCCACGGCCACCTCTCCGGTGGACAGCCGCAGATACAGCTCGTCCTCCTCCAGCGTTTTCAGGTCCAGGGACTCGCACTCCAGGCCATAGGTTTCCGCCACCCCCTGGACAATGGAGAGGTAGGAGCCGTGTCCCCGGCACCAATAGCCCCCCTTGACGCAAAGGGCCGCCATATCCGCCGGGTCCACGATCTCCCCCGTCAGGGAGGAGACCGCCATGGCCAGGGCGGTGGGGCCGCAGCCATGGGTGGCCAGGGGGTCTGAGCCGTACTTCTGCTCCGCCCGGGCCTCGTCGGTCTGGTTGAAGTAGATCACGTCCACCCCGCCGCCGGTGAGGACCTCCCGCCCCTCCCGCAGGATGATGTCGCTGATAAGAGGATCCAACATCTCCTTGGGCGGCGCCAGCTCCGGCTGGGACAAGGTGGAGTCGGACTCCGCCAGGGGTTCCGGCTCCGGCGGCGGGGCGGTGACCTCCTCCATCCAGTCCCGGAGGGCGTCCCGGGCCTCCCCCGCCCGGTGGGCCAGAGCGGCGGCGGCCTTCCCCGCCTGTTCCGCCGCGGCGCTTCCCGCCCGGAGGACGGCCTCCGCCCCCCGGCCCGCCACCTGGGCGGTCCAGCGGACCGTCGCCCGCGCCGGCTCCGTCAGCTCCGCGTAGAGCTCCGGGGCAAAGACGCGGCAGGCCGCCAGCTCCGCTCCGCCGACGCAGACCAGGGCCAGGAGGACCACGGCGGTATACCGGACCCAGGGGGTCCGTTTTTTCTTCCGGGGAGACTCCCGCTCTTTCAGGCGGAGCAGCTCCTCCAGGGCCTCTTCCTCCGGGGAGGTCTCTCGACGCATGGCGCATCTCCTTTTGCTTGTTCTTTCTACTATACCACATCTCCCCGGTCCGCTTCAAGGGCGGCGGCGTTTTTCGCCGGTGAAAATGCTGGAAAGCAGCCGGGCCGCCCTTTGGGGCGGCCCGGCTGGGCGGAATTATTTCCGGTAGTTCTGCATCCGCCAGACGATGGCGGAGACCTGCCCCCGGGTCAGGGTGTTGGAGGGGCGGAAGGTGCTGGTGCCGTTGTTGAAATAGCCTTCCACAATGCCCGCGGCGTTCAGGGCCTGGACATAGACGTCGGCGGTGTCCGTGAAGGGCTTTACGCTGGAGAGGTTGTTGATGTCCAGCTTCAATGCCCCGGCGGCCAGCTGAGCCACCTGGAGGCGGGTGATGGGCCCGTTCAGGGCCACGGTGCTCCGGGTGACCAGGCCGTCGGCCTGGGCCTTGGCCAGGTACCCGCTGAACGTGCTGCCGGGCACGGTGGGGGCCTGCTCGGGATAGCCCGCCGCCAGCATGATGAGCTTCAAGGCCGCCCCATAGGTAATGGTGCTGTCAGGCTTGAAGTTTCCGTCGGGATAGCCGTCGATGACGGAGGAATCCGCCAGCTCGGTGACGTATTTATAGCACCATGTGGCGGCGTTGATGTCCCCGAATTTTTTGTTGGTGTTCAGCACGCCCATGGAGAACATGCCGGAGGCAATGGGGACGTTGCTGGCGTTCAGGGCGACGTAGGGAATCTCCACCGGGCCGGTGTAGCCGGTCTGAGGCACGAAGCGCAGCTGCCCCAGCTGCTGGGTTCCGGTGTTGTAGCCATAGACCGTGGTGGTGTTGGCGGGGGTGGAGGAGGAGCCCTCGTAAATCGCGCCCACATTGGCGGCGGGGAGCTTCAGGAGCTGGATACCGCTGGGGGTGGTGCCGGTGGCGGCGGCCACGGCGGCGGCGATGGAGGAGGCTGGGAAGGTCACGGAGGTGTTCTTAGGTGTGGGACCGTAGACCTCGGAGACGGTTTTGTTGGTAACGCTGATCAGGATGCCTCCCGTGACGGACTGGCCGTTGGTGCCGTAGGCCGTGAAGGGGATGGCCGCGCAGTAGTTGGACCCGGAGGGCACATAGGTCAGCTCCGTCAGGGCGTATTCACTCTGGGAGGCGGGGCTGACGTAGAAATTCCGGTTGCGGTTGGAGGCGGTGATCTGCTCCCGGGTGGAGGTGCCGTACCGGCTGGCGCTGTAGTAGTTGTAGTACAGGGCTCCGGCGGTGGGCACGTCGTTCAGCACCACGTACTGGAGGGTCCCGGCGGGATAGGCGCTCTTGTAGAACCGGGCCAGGTCGTTGGAGTTGATCTGGACATTGGTGCCGCTGGTGACGGCATAGCGCACGTTTCCAGTGAGGTTGGAGGTGACGGAGGCCGTCGTCGGGAGGATGACCAGGGTACCCTCCACCTCCCGGTCGTTGGTGCCGTAGGCGGTGAAGCGCAGGGACACCTTGCCGCTGGTGAAGGAGTTGGCGGCGGCAAAGGTCAGGTCGTTCAGGGCGTAGTCGTTCCGGCCCGCGTCGTTGGAATTGTAGTAGAAGCGGACGTCCCGAAGGGAATTGCGGCTGAAGGACGCGGAGTAGCTGGTGCCATACCCGGTGTAGAGGGTGCCGGAGGAATCCGGCAGGTCGGCGGTGCCGGGCACGTCAAAGACCACATAGTCCAGACTGGAGCTGGAATAGGTCTTGCGGAAGAAGTCGTCAAACTTGGTCCGGTCGAAGTTCACGGTCTTGCCGGGGGTGACGGTGTAGGAGACGTCGCCGCCGGAGCCCACCGTCAGCTTCAAGGTGCCCTGCTCGTAGTCGCTGCTGTCGTAATAGGCCCGGAAGGGCATGGTCAGCGTGCTGCCGTCCTTGGCCGTGGCGTCGGGCCGGAAGTAGAGGCTGCCGATGGAGTAGGTGCCATAGTTGGGCGTGCCGTTGTAGAACTGGGTTTTGGAATAGGTCAGGTCGCTGCGGGTCAGGGGGACGTTTCCGGTGTAGAGCTTTCCGGCGAAGCTGGCGTAGTCGCTGCCCGCCTCGAAGGCCACGTACCGGATGGTCCGATTGCTGCCGGACATGGTCTGATAGGCCCGGTTGAAGTCGCTGGCGGTGAAGGACACGGAGCCGCCGGGGGCCGCCTCATAGCCAACGGTGTTGGCCTCGGAGGTGACCACGATGCGGAAGGTGCCCTCCTCGTAGTCGTCCCGGGCGTTGCGGTAGTAGGCCCGGAAGGGGATCACCAGGCTGGCGTTCTCCCGGGCGTTCCGGTCCGCCTGGAAGGTCACATCCTCCAGCAGATAGTCGTTCCGCCCCGCGTCGTTGGAGCTGTAGTAGAACCAGGTCTCGTCGTGGGTCAGGTCCTGGAGGCGGAGGTCCTCGTTTTTCACGTACAGCGCGCCGTCGAAGTTCCGATAGCTGTCCGGCGCGTAGAAGGACACGGCGGTGATGGTCCGGTTGTTGTAGCCGGAGAGATACTGGTAGACCTTGTTGAAGGCGGCCTTGTCCAGCCGGGCGGTGCCGCCGGGGGCCACGTTCAAGGTGACGGTATCCTGGGAGCCGTTTTTGTCAATGACAATCCGCAGGGTGCACTTTACCTCGTCATCCCGGTCATAGGCGGCCCAGAAGGGAATCTCCAGGGTGTCCCCGTCCTTGGCCCCGCTGGAGGCCCGGAACACCAGATCGTCAATGCCGTAGCTGTCCCGGCGGTCGGTGGAGTAGTAGAACCACTCCCGGGCCAGCTCGTTTTTGGTGAAGTCGGAGTGGCCGGAGACGCTGATCTTGCCGGCAAAGGACGTATAGGCGTCGCCGGGGACAAACTCGATGTAGTTCAGGGTCCGGCTGGTGTTGGCCAGGTCCCGATAGGCCTGGTTGAAGTCGCTGCGGTTGAAGGTGACGGAGCCGCCGGGGGCCACCCGGTAGACCACCTCGCCCTCCTGCTTGCCGTCCTTGTCCACGATGATACGGAGGGTACCGTCATAGTGGTAATTGGAGCCGTCATAGTAGCGGACGGTGATCTCCAGCTCGTCCCCCACGTCCGCCCGGCTGTCCGCCCGGAAGCTGAGGGTTTCCAGGTCATAGTCGCCGTCCCGGTCGTTGTCAACGTAGAAGTCGTATTTGTCCAGGTCGGAGGCGCTGAGGGCGCTGTTATTCCGGTAGATTCCGCCGTCGAAGTTCTTATAGTCGCTGCCCACCAAGAATTCCACGGTCTCCAGCCGGGAGGTTCTGCCACTGAGCTCCTCATAGGCCTCCTCGAAGCGCTCCACCTTGAAGTTCACCGTGCCGCCGGGGGCCACCCGGAGGACGATGTCGGAGGAGTTCTTGGGGGTGCCGGAGAGGGTGATGGTGCCGGAGATCTGGTTGCCGTAGCTGTCCCTGGCGGTATAGGCCACGCCCAGACTGCCCGAGGTGCTGGGAATATAATAGATCGAGCTGGTCAGGTTGCTGTAACTGTATTCGCTGTACAGCTTGTCCTTTTTGTTGTTGTCGTAGAGCTCTCCGCTGCCGCTGATGGCTTTCAGCTCAATGGAGGAGAACGTGCTCTCTCCGGTGAGGGCGGAGAACTTCGCCGCCACCTTGTTCCGGATTTCCGTGCCCACCAGCACGCCGCCGGTGGTGCCCACAGCCAGGGAGTCGTTCTGCCCCGTGGCCCGCAGGTTGTAGAGGGCGGTGTATGTAACGTTGCTGGAGACGGTGGTCCCAGCGGACACCTTGGGTTGATTCCGATAGCCCGGCTTGGTCTGGCTGCCCTGTACCCAGCCCGCGAAAACGTGGTCGCCGGGGACGCTGGTCAGCGCGGGCCGGTTGGCAAGGCCCAGAGGGGCGCTGTTCTTGCGCACCGACTCCGTAGAGGTGCTGTTGCCCACCCGGAAGGTGACGGTGCAGGTGGTGTTGTCCACCTGGGCCACCTGCTGGCCGCAGGTTTTGCACTTGCCGTCGGTCGTTAGGGTGGCACTGTGCCCGGTGGCGGGGATGGTTTCCCCATAAGTCCCATTGCACACGGTGCATCTATAGGTCCGTATGCCCGTTACCGTACAGGTTGCATGACGGGCAATCGTGCCGCTGTCGGAGCTAGCGTGCGCATGGAGCTGTGTTTCTTCATACTTGCAGACGCCGCAAACCTTAGCATGGACTTTCTCATCTTTATAGCCCCAGTGGTCCGGGAAACTGTGTGCCAGCTTGGGAAGGCTTTCTGTTCTCGTTTCGTCGCACGCAGAACATTTCTGCTCCCGAGTACCTTCCGCTGTACAGGTAGCCGATTTTGTAACAGTCCATTCTCCAAATGTATGGTCGCCTGTGTGCTCCGCCAGCGCAACGGGCGCAAGGCTCGCCAGCATCACCAGCGTCAGGATAAACGCTGGTACGTTTCTCTTCCAAAATTTGTTCATAAGGTTACCTCCGTGCCTGCCGAAAATTGGATACTCGAAATGGGACAATCTCACTTGTACCATCATAGCGGAAACCGCCTCCATAATTGTGAACGAACTGTGAACATGCGGCAACATTTTGGTATCATATTGTGACAAAAGTCCCGTTTCTCTCCGTTGAGGGGGAAGGTGGAATGTGTAGAATGAACAGAGAACCTAAAGATGAAAAACATTCGAAAGGTTTCTCTTTACAAATAAATTTCCCTCCTATATAATACATAGGCCGAGAAATCTGTAAGGATGGAGAATCACCATGGCTTTGATTGAATACGACGCTTACAAGCAGAAGCTCCGGGACTTAAAGCCGGAGCTGGACGAGCTCTCCGCCGCTTTGGACATCGACGCGGCGAGGCAGGAGGCCGCGCGGCTGGAGGATGAGACCGCCCAGGACG
Organism: uncultured Oscillibacter sp.; assembly: GCA_948916585.1. Classification (GTDB taxonomy): domain Bacteria; phylum Bacillota; class Clostridia; order Oscillospirales; family Oscillospiraceae; genus Oscillibacter. The sequence continues at coordinate 8,649 of CAQXTN010000059.1, forward strand.
GCTTCTGGAACGACCTGGAACGGTCCCAGAAGGTCCAGCAGCGCCTGAAACAGCTCCAGAATAAAATTGCCAAGCAGGAAAAGCTCCTCTCCGCCTGGGAGGACCTGACCGCCCTTTGCGAGATGGGCCAGGAGGCCGACGACCCGGAGATTCTGGAGGAGCTGAAGGCCGAGTTCGCCGCCCTGGAGGACCGGGCCGCCGAGACGCGGATGGCCACCCTCCTCTCCGGGGAGTACGACGGGTGCAACGCCATTTTGCAGTTCCACGCCGGGGCGGGCGGCACCGAGGCCCAGGACTGGGCCCAGATGCTCTACCGCATGTACACCCGCTGGGTGGAGCGGAAGGGCTTCACCTATAAAATCCTGGACTACGAGGACGGGGACGAGGCGGGCATCAAGTCCGCCGCCATCTCCATCGAGGGCGAAAACGTCTACGGGCTTTTGAAAAGCGAGAACGGCGTTCATCGCCTGGTCCGGGTCTCCCCCTTCGACGCCAACGCCCGGCGGCAGACCTCCTTCGCCGCCATCGAGGTCATGCCGGAGATTGAAAATGACGAGACCATCGAAATCCGGGACGAGGACATTGAGATGCAGGTCTACCGGGCCAGCGGCGCGGGCGGCCAGCACGTTAACAAGACCTCCTCCGCCGTCCGGCTCATCCACAAGCCTACGGGCATCGTAGTGGCCTCCCAGCAGGAGCGGAGCCAGTTCCAGAACAAGGACAACTGCATGAAGATGCTCCGGGCCAAGCTGCTGGAGCTGAAAGCCCAGCAGCACGCGGAGAAAATCTCCGACATCAAGGGCGTGCAAATGAAGATCGAGTGGGGCAGCCAGATTCGCTCCTATGTCTTTATGCCCTATCAGATGGTGAAGGACACCCGGACCAGCTTTGAAACCGCCAACATCGACGGCGTGATGGACGGGGACCTGGACGGCTTTCTCAACGCCTATTTGACCCAGCTTGCCACCGGCGAGCTGAAGAAATAACCCCAGCCTTCCAAAAAGGCGCGGCCATTGAGCCGCGTCCTTTTTCCGCAAAGCCTCGCATATACAGAAAGGACTTTACCGATGAAAGACAACAAAACGCAATCAGCTTCCCCCGCGCCGCAGGAAAACAAGATGGGCGTCATGCCCATCGCCCCCCTTCTGGCGGGCATGGCGGTGCCCATGATGATCTCCATGCTGGTCCAGGCTCTTTACAACATTGTGGACAGCGTGTTTGTGGCAAGAATCAGCCAGGACGCGCTGAACGCCGTCTCCCTGGCCTTCCCCCTGCAAAACCTGATGATCGCCGTGGGCGGCGGCACCGCCGTGGGCATGAACGCCCTGCTGTCCCGCTCCCTGGGCGAGAAGAAGCAGGACCAGGCCGACCGGGCCGCCAACACCGGCATTTTCCTCTTCCTCCTCAGCGCCGTGGTCTTTGGCGTGTGCGGCTTTTTGCTGGCCCGGCCCTTCTTCCTGGCCCAGACGGACATCCAGTCCATTGTGGATTACGGCACGGACTACGCCCGCGTCTGCCTGGGGCTGTCCATCGGCATTTTCAGCCAGTTCTGCTTTGAGCGGCTGCT
>CAQXTN010000060.1:0-2369 GCA_948916585.1 uncultured Oscillibacter sp.
TCTCCTTTAGGAGAAAGCCAGCATCGCGTTTGTCTGGACGCCGGCCTTCGCCGCCGCCCGCCAAACGCTTTTCCGAGCAGAAGCCCGGACCCACTTTAGAACGGAGGAACGATGAACAAGGACACCACATTCAGTATCCGAATCGCTTCCGGCGACTTAGATACCATCAAGAAAAAGGCAAAACAGGCCCGGCTCTCTCAGAGTGATTACGTCACCCGCTGCTGCCTGGGACGGCAGGTGGTGGTGATCGAAGATCTGAAAGAAGTGGCCAAACAGCTCCGGGCCATCGGCGGGAACCTGAACCAGCTGACGATGCTGGCGAACATGGGCCGTGTCAGTATCGTCAACCTGGACGGCATGACACAGGAGCTGGCCGGGATCAGTGCCGCTCTGCGGGAGATTCAGGAGCGGGGGAGGTGGAGCAGATAGCCATCATCCACTTCACCAACTACCCCAAGGGCCAGAGCCGCACCTGCATGGGAGCGGTGATGAGGTACACACAGCAGGAGAAGAAAACACTGTGGGAGGGCCGCCAGCTGGTCAGCGGCGTCAACTGCCGGCCGGAGAGTGTGTATGATGATTTCCTGCGAACCAAGCTGCTATACCACAAAGAGGGTGGCACGATGTTCTATCACATGGTGCAGTCCTTCCCAGCGGACGAAGAAGTAAATCCCGTGACCGCGCACGCCGCCGCACTGAAGCTGGCAAAGTGGTTCCAAGGGCGGGAGGTTCTGGTCTGCACCCACGTTGACCGTGACCACATCCACTCCCACTTCCTCATCAACAGCGTCAGCTTCGAGGATGGGAAAAAGCTGCACATCAGCGAACCGGAACTGACTCAACTGCGCCAACGCAACGATCAAGTGTGCATGGAGTTCGGCCTGCCGGTATTCCAACCACGGAAGAAGCGGGTCAAGTCCATGTCCGGCGCGGAGTACCACGCCGCCGCCAGAGGAGAGAGCTGGAAGTTCCGTTTGATGAACACCATCGACGAGTGTATGCGGTACGCCCACAGCCGGGAGGAGTTCATTGCGCTGATGCGCAGCGAAGGCTATGATGTCCGCTGGACGGATAGCCGAAAGAGCATCACCTACACCACTCCCAGCGGTATGAGATGCCGGGACTACCGGCTCCACGACGAAAAATATTTGAAGGAGAGGATGGAGCTTGAGTTCAGAATCCGACAGGCAGTTATCCATGGAGGAGCTGCGCCAGCGGAATATGCAAAGGCCGCCAGCAGAGACACTGCATCCCACAGCGGGGGAGTGGCAGAGCTTGACCGCTGCACTGACGGCAATGGGAGAACTCCTGGCGGAGCAGGTGCTTCTGCTGGAGAAAATAGCCGCAAGGCCCAAGCCCTGGGCGACACAGGAACAGATGACGGAATTGATTCGAGAGGCAAGGGAGATACACCGCCTGTTGGAACAGGCTGGGAAGAAGAGAGAGCGGCGCTTTTCCCTGCCAACGATCCGACTTCCCAGCCCCTCACCGGAGTGGCTATTGATTCCGACGGTGCTGGTGGGATTGCTGGCACTGTGGTACGGTTGGGCCACGCTCTGGAACGGTCTGACAACCCTGTTCCCGTAAGCGACGCCGCAACTGCACACAAGCACGCCGACAGCAAGACACTCCGCAGAGAGCGGGAAAAGAAAATCGCCCTCGGTCACAAAGAGGACGACCATGAAGAGGAGCAAACCTGGCAGCAGACCATGTGATGATGGTCTGCTTTTTGTTATCCCGTTGGTGCTGGAAGGAAGGAGAAGCTTATCGACAGCCGTATAAATCAGGTAAAATACGGAAATTATTTTATAGAATGGAGGGACAGTCATGTCTGAGCAAAAGTCCACTGAACAGCGCAGGAAAGAGACAGCGGCAAAGATTTGGCTGTCCTACTACAACCGGGTGCTGTATGAAAAGGGCATCATCACGGAGCGGGAGCGCAACAAGATGGCGCTGAAAATCGACGGCTGGAAAATGACCATGAGCTGACAAACAGGGGGACCGCAATTGTTGCGGCCCCCCTTGCTTTGCTTTGTATTCTGTGATATACTGCGAAATAGAAAATGATAAAACGAACCATAAAGGAGACGAGCCATGGATATACACAGCATTCGTCAGGCCTTGCGCACAAAATCTGTCTACGATATCCCTCTTCGAGTGACCTTCTACGCCCGGGTATCCTCCGAGAGCGACGAACAGCTCAACTCCCTGGGCAACCAGGTGAGCTACTACGAGGAGTTCATCCGCAAAAATTCCGCCTGGGAGTATGTGCCAGGCTATGTAGACGAGGGTCTGTCCGCCGCCACCACCAAGAAGCGGGAGGACTTCCACCGCATGGTGGAGGACGGTAAGGCGGGACTCTTTGACCT
>CAQXTN010000060.1:2469-10191 GCA_948916585.1 uncultured Oscillibacter sp.
AACAAGGTGAAGGTCATCGATCTGTTCACCAAGAAGCAGAAATTCCTTCCCCCGGAGGAGTGGGTGATGTTCAAGGATGAGAGCGGCGAGATCGTCCCGGCCATCGTCTCTGAGGAGCTGTGGGACAAGGCCAACGCCGTCCTGAAAAAGCGCAGCGAGGACGTGAAGGGCCGCCAGGGCATCTGCAACCACGCCAACCTCCTCACAGACAAGCTCTACTGCACCCACTGCGGCGCGGCTTACTACCGGCGGGAGTCGGTAGACCGGCAGGGGAACAAAAACAGCAAGTGGGTGTGTTCTGGTAAGATCAAAAACGGGGCGGACAGCTGTCCCTCCTTTGCCGTCTATGAGGAGGAGCTGAAGCCCCTGCTCTTTGAGGTGTTCCGGGAGACCGAGGCAGACGCCCAGGCCTTGGTGGAGGAGTACATCGAGATGTACAAGGCCCTGGGGGACGGCGAGGACATGGCGAAGCAAATCGCCACCCTGCGGCAACAAATCGAGCTGGCCCAGAAGAAGAAGAGCAAGCTCCTGGGCTACAACGCGGCGGGCCAGCTTTCCGACCGGGATTTCCTCTCCATGAACAAGGACTGTGACCGGGAGATCAGCGAGGCGGAGCGGCAGATCTACGACCTGGAGCAGCAGCAAATGTCCCGGGAGGATTTCCGCAAGCAGATTGAGACCATCCGACGGGTGCTCCGGGAGGCGGAGCGGGACGCGGCCCAGGGACTCATCAGCAAGGAGTTTGTGGACAGGTATATCGACAAGATATTCGCCACCCCGGAGGAGGACGGCTCCCTGCGGCTGCAAATCAAGATATTTACCGGAGAGTCCACCGAAAAGTATCTGCAAAGCCTCCGGGCGGGCGCGGCGCGCAGCGCCCAGGGGATCCAGCGGCACGCTGGTCGTACGGGTCACACGTTCAAGAAGATGATCGAGTCCTACGAGAAGTCCCTGTAACTTCCCGCTGGAACGAAAGGGGGAGAGGCAATCGCCTCTCCCCCTGTTTCCCGCATCCTCTCACCGCAGCAAAATCGGCTGGATCTGCTCCCCCCGGAGGGCGGCGTCCACCGTCTCCGGCAGCTTTGAAAAATCCGCCACCAGGGAGCCGGGCTTTTGCGCCGCGTTGTCCTGGCCGAAGGGCACGAAATAATAATTCCGCCGGACCAGCAGCTCGCCGATGTTCTTCGCCCCCGCCGCCAGCCCGTCGTTGCTGGACACCGCCAGCACCACCGGACGGCCGTTCCGCAGATGGGATTTGGCCGCCATAGTCACGGAGGTATCCGCGATGCCCGCCGCCAGCTTGGCAATCGTGTTCCCTGTGGCCGGGGCGATCACCAGTACATCCAGCAATCCCTTGGGCCCGATGGGCTCCACCGACGGGATATCCAGCAGCACGTCGTTCCCCGTCAGGTCCTCCAGCCGCTCCAGCAGGTCCTCCGACCGGCCGAAGCGGGTGTCCGTAAAGGCGGAAATCTCCGAGACAATGGGAATCACCGTCTCATAAATTCCCGTCAGCGCCTCCAGGGCCTTCAGCACCTTCTCGTGGGTGCAAAAGGAGCCGCAGACCGCGAAACCGACCCGTTCCTCGCGCATACAGGTCACCTCATTCTTCCAATAGGATGTAATACACCGCGTCCCGGATGGCCGCCGCCGCGGACCGCGGACTGAGCCGCCCCGGCAAGGAGCGGGCCCAGAGAACCTCTGGGCCGCCCTCCGCCGCCTCGATACCCCGGACAGAGGCCAGGTCCATCAAAAGGCAGTCCGGCGGCAGCTGGGCCAGAAGCGGCCCGCCCAGGACGGGAGAGGGAACCGTGTTGAACACCGCGCCGAAAGCGCCTAAATGGCCTTCCAGCTTCCCGGTCTCCAAGGCCCGGTAGCCGTAGGCCCGAATCCAGGCCAGGTCCTCCGGCCGTCTAGCCGTAGCCGTGACCCTGGCCCCCAGGCCGTGGAGGCGGCAGCTCAGGAGCTTCCCGATGCGGCCAAAGCCCAGTACCAGACATTCCTGGCCCAAGAGCGTCCGGTCCAGCCGCTCCATGGCGGTCTGGACGGCCCCCTCCGCCGTGGCGGCGGCATTGGCCACCGCCAGCTCCTCCCGGAGAAAGTAGTCCTCCACCGTCAGGCCCAGGGCTTCCGCCTCCCGGCGCTGCTGGGGCCGCACCTGGCCCGCCAGAATCCGCTGCCCGGGCTGGAGGCGGCGGAACAGGTCCGCCGTGGGCACCGCCCCCTCCTCGCAGTTCAGCACGCCGTCGCCCTTGCACAGCGGCAGGGGCAGGATCACCACGTCGGCAGAGGCGGCATGGTCCAGCGTGTCCGCCCCCACGGGCTTCCAGCGGTCCAGGCCATAAGTACGGACGGAATGGCCGTCCCCGGCCAGCAGCCGGGCCAGCTCCGCCTGGCGGCGGTCCCCGCCGATGACGCCAAAGGTCTTGTTCATCTCAACACTCCCCCTCGCTCCATGGTATGGCCGGGAGCGGCAATGGGTGATTGTCTTTTCCCGTCAGGCGTGGTATAATGAAGGCGGTCAAAATTCCCGAAAGGATTTTTTGTGATGAACTACGAGTACCTGCTCTTTGACGCCGACGATACGCTGTTCGATTTTCCCAAAGCCTCTTCCCGGGCCTTTGACGCCATGTGTCAGGCCCATGACATTCCCTACACGCCGGAGATTTACCGGCTCTATCACGAAATCAACCTGGAGCTCTGGGCCGCCTTCGACCGGGGGGAGGTGACCAAGGAGTTCGTCACCCTGGAGCGTTACGTCCGCTTTTTGAAGGCTCTGGACCTGGACCGGGACCCGGCAGCCTGCAACCGGGACTACCTGTCCGCCCTGGGAGAGGGCGTCTACCCCCTGCCTCACGCAGAGGCGGTCTGCCGGGAGCTCAAAGCCCGGGGCCATCGCATGTTTATCATCACGAACGCCGTGGCCTCCGTCCAGCGCGGCCGCCTCCGGGGCAGCGTATTCGCGGAGCTTTTCGAGGCCGCCTTTATCTCCGAGGAGGCCGGGGCCGCCAAGCCTAGCCGGGCCTACTTCGACTATGTGCGCCGTCAGCTCCCGGGACTGACGGACAATAACGCCCTGGTCATTGGGGACTCCCTGTCCACAGACATGCAGGGAGCCAACAACGCCGGACTTCCCTGCTGCTGGTTCAATCCCGCGGGGAAGTGGCGGCGTGAGGGGCCGCGGGTGGACTATGAGATCACCGATCTACGGGAGCTGTTGGAGATTGCGTAAAGCAAGAATCGGCGCCGGAGGCTTCCGGCGCCGCATTTTCAGGTCTGCTTCGGCTCTCTTCGCGGCTTTAACATCGCCCCCTCCTGCGCCGCCGACACCTGGAGCAACGCGGTGGTTGCGTTCCCCGTTCTTTTGGGGACTGTTCCATTATGGCTCCGGCCTGCTTCCGGGCCTCTCCAAGGGCCTTTAGAGACAACAGGTTTGCCGCCTCTCCGCCGCGGGCGGGGCAATGGCCGTCCAGCTTCATCGGGCACAACCCGCAGTTCGGCCTGCGGAGGGAAAATGCCAAATCCGCTCTTACAAAGCCGTTCGTCTCACGTTCCCTTCTCCGTCCCCAGGTCCCTTTGGAGATACGCCAAAAGGGCCTCCCGTTCATTGGGCAGCGCGCCGTCCATCACCTTCTCCAAAAGCTCCTCCAAAGCCCTTCCCACCGCCGGCCCGGAGAGGCCCAGGGCCAGCAGGTCCCCGCCCTTTACCGCCAGCCGCTTCAGGGAAAAGCAGGTCTCCTCCGCCAGGAGGCGGTCCAGGATTTCCTCCGCCTTGTCCAGCTCCTTCTGCCGGTCCCAGAACTCCGGGGCTTGTCCCAGATTGTCCGCCCGCTTCATCAGAATCAACCGGCGCAGATCCTCCTCCCCCAGAATCCGCAGGGCCCGCCGGATGGACTTATCCGTCCGGGGAATGTCCTTGTCGTGCCACTCCACCAGCCGGGCCACCGTCTCCCGGAATTCTGTGGCGCATTTCAAGCGGCGAAGCATTTCCTCCGCCATCTGGCGGCTGACGGCGGGGTGGCCGTAGAAGTGCCCGACGCCCATCTCGTCCAGGGTAAAGCTGGCGGGCTTCCCCACGTCGTGGAGGAGCATCGCGCAGCGGAGAACCGGGTCCCCCGGCACAGCCGCCAGGGCGTGGAGGGTGTGCTCCCACACGTCGTAACAGTGGTGGCGGTTCCTCTGGTCGAAGCCCACCATAGCCATCAGCTCCGGCCAAAAAACGCCAAAGGCCTCCGGACAGCTCCGCAGAACCTCCGCCGCCTGTTTCCCTGTCAGGAGCTTGAAAAACTCCACCTGTATCCGCTCCGCGGCAATGTCCCGCAGTCCCTCCCGATTCCTTCGAATCGCCTCCTCCGTCCCGGGCTCAATGAAAAATCCCAGCACCGCCCCAAAGCGGAGGCCCCGGAGAATCCGGAGCGCGTCCTCCTGAAACCGCCGGTCCGGGTCCCCCACGCAGCGGAGGACTTTTTTCTCCAAATCCGCCCGTCCTCCCCAGGGGTCCCGGAGCTCGCCCCGCAGATTCCAAGCCATGGCGTTGACGGTGAAATCCCGGCGGGCCAGGTCCTGGTCAACGGAGCGGGTGAAGGTCACGGACGCCGGATGCCGGTGGTCTTGGTAGGCCCCGTCGATCCGGTAGGTGGTAACCTCCACAGGCCCCTCTTCGGTTTTGACGGTAACCGTGCCGTGCCTCAGCCCTGTAGGGAGCGCCTGGGAGCCAAATACCGCCAGGGTTTCCTCCGGCCGGGCGGAGGTGGTCACGTCCCAGTCCTCCGGCGTCCGGCCCAGCAGGGCATCCCGGACGCAGCCCCCCACGCACCAGGCCTCATGGCCCGCCGCTTCCAGGGTGGTCAGAACGTATTCCACATGATTTGGTATCTCCATAGCGCTGCTCTCCCTTGTTTTTTGGGTTTCCCGTACTAGAATAAACCAGGACTCTCCGGTTTTCCGGAGGGTTCAAGGAGGTGGCCCCATGATCCTCTGGCTCAACGGAGCCTTTGGCGCCGGGGAAGCCCAGACGGCCCGCGCCCTCCGGCGGCGGTTACCGGGGGCCTGTGCTTTCGCCCCGGAAAACGCCGGTCCTATTACGATGAGGTGATTGGGCGGCTGTCGGAGGAATACGACAGTCGGCGTTTCATTTTATGCGCCAAACGAGAGACCCTCCAAAAGCGGCGGGCCGCCCCTTGCCCCAGGACCGCCGGAGCGGCCTGTGGAGGGCCCTTGACCGGGCTGTGGTTCAAATCCGGCATATTCGGCAGCCGGATGTTCCCTTTCGCCGTTGCATTCTGCCGATTTCTATATTATAATAAAACGCTCGGAAGGATACAATCTTTTTTAAGTTCCGTTTTCTGGAAAGGAAGCTGAGTTCCATGATTCATAATGAAAAACCCATCAGCGACTTCTTCGTCCCAGGCGCGCGGGCCCATCTGGTAGGCATCGGGGGCGTGTCTATGTGTCCCCTGGCGGAGGTTCTGCGGGACAAGGGGCTTGTCATTCAAGGCTCCGACATGGCGGAGAGTGAAACCGTAAAGCGCCTCCGCTCCCTGGGCATCTCTGTGGCCGTGGGGCACAATGCCGATAATCTGGGGGACTGCGATCTGGTGATCCGTACCGCCGCCGTCCACGACGGCAACCCGGAAATCGCCGGGGCCATTGCCCGGGGCATCCCCGTCTATGAGCGGGCTCAGGCCTGGGGGGCCATCATGCGCCACTATCCAAACGCCCTCTGTGTGGCCGGGACCCACGGGAAAACCACCACCACCTCCATGTGCACCCACGTCTTTATGGCGGCGGAGGCAGACCCCACGGTGATGATCGGCGGGACCCTGCCCCTGCTCCATTCCGGCTACCGGGTGGGCCAGGGGGATACCATCATCCTGGAATCCTGCGAATACTGCAACAGCTTCCTCAGCTTCTATCCCACCGTGGCGGTAATTTTAAACGTGGAGGCGGACCACCTGGACTTCTTCCAGGACCTGGAGGACATCAAGCGCTCTTTCCGCCGCTTCGCGGAGCTGGTGCCCGCCGGCGGGCGTGTAATTGTCAACGCGGACAACGCCGGGGCCCGGGACGTGGCCCAGGGCCTGGACGCTTTTACCTTTGGCCTGGAGCCAGGAGCGGAGTGTACCGCCGTGAACCTCCGGGAGGACAAGGGCCGCCCTGTCTTTGACATCCACGTTCATGGAACGTTTTACGCCCATGCGGAGCTGCGGGTTTATGGGCGGCACAACGTATCCAACGCCCTGGCGGCGGCCTCGGCGGCCTATGTGCTGGGTCTGCCGGGAGCGGCCGTGGAGAAGGGTCTGGGCTCCTTCACCGGCGCGGGGCGGCGCTTCGAGTACAAGGGAACCTTCCAGGGCGCGGAAATTTACGACGACTACGCCCACCACCCCGACGAGCTCCACGCCCTGCTGACCACCGCCAAGGGACTGGGCTACCGGCGGCTTATCGTGGCCTTCCAGCCCCACACCTACTCCCGGACCGCCAAGCTCTTTGACCGCTTTGTGGAGGAATTGAAGCTGGCGGACGTGGTGGTGCTGGCGGAAATTTACGCCGCCCGGGAGCAGAACACCCTGGGCATCTCCTCGGCGGACCTTGTTCAGCAAGTCCCCGGCTCCGTGTACTGCTCCACCCTGGACAAAACGGCGGAAGCCGTCCGGCGGCTGGCCGGGCCGGGGGATTTGATCCTGACCGTGGGCGCGGGCGATATCTACCGGGCAGGCGAAAAGCTCTTGGCAAAGGAATGACAAGCACATGGAATGTTCATCTATCTATCACAATGTCCGCCCGGAGGGGGCATTGCTTCCCCAGGAGGAAGCCGCCTTCGCGCTGCTGGAGGCGCTGGGCATGGACTATGACCGGGTATCCAGCGAGCCTGCCGATACTATGGAGAAGTGCGCCGCCGTCAGCGAAGTTCTGGGCATGCCCATCTGCAAGAATCTGTTCCTCTGCAACCGGCAGAAAACCCAGTTCTATCTGCTGCTTATGGGACCGGATAAGCCCTTCCACACCAAGGACCTGTCCCATCAAATCGGCTCTTCCCGGCTGTCCTTCGCGCCGGAAGAGGCGCTGTGGGAGCTGCTTCACTGCGCTCCCGGCTCCGCCACGGTGCTGGGGCTGATGAATGATACAGAGCGCCGGGTCCGGCTGCTGATGGAGCGGGAAGTGTACGAGGCGGAGTATTTGAGCTGCCATCCCTGCGTCTGCACCAGCAGCTTGAAGCTGCGGACGGCGGACGTGCTGGGGAAGCTGCTGCCCTATACGGGGCATGAGGTCACGGTGGTAGACTTGTAGCGCGCAAATCAAGACCGGAGGCCGTGAACGGCCTCCGGTCTTTCTGCGTTATGTCGTTTTCTTCTGAGGCAAAACCACTGCCCCGCCGTCCAGTACGCGGTTTCCCGCCTGATCAAAGCACTCGGTTCACAGGGTAACCCGGTTTCTTTCGGCGTCTAGGGAACCGCCCGCCCTGGCAAGCATGTACAGATTTGCGCCGGCGAAGAGAACGTGTAATCGGTTAAGATTTTTTCTCAGGCCCCGGTAAACGGTCTTCCGAAAACCGAAGCGGCCTCCACTGTGTGGACAAAGCCGCTCCCGGCATCCACGCCGGTGTGGCGCTTCATACCAAAATGCCACTGTTTTCCCTTCTTCACCGAGTGCGTTTCCGGATCCCGTTTTTCTCCGCGTTTTTTGTAGAGCTGGGTGCGCTGATCAGCGTGGCGTCTACGA
>CAQXTN010000061.1:0-9430 GCA_948916585.1 uncultured Oscillibacter sp.
CCAGGGGGTCGCCCTCCCGGATACGCATAGTACGCCGAATTTCCTTGGGGATGACCACCCGGCCAAGGTCGTCAATCCGGCGCACGATTCCAGTTGCCTTCATATCGAAAAACTCCTTTGAAAAGTGATGGTTGCTATGTCACTCTGGCAAAAGCTAGTATCCGCTGTTTTCCACGGCTTATGCCAGTGGAAGGCTTGGTGATGTTTGGAAATATGGCGGGACGGCGCCGGGGCGGGAAAAGAGGAGGCGCCAAAACGCCTCCTCTTCCGGATGGTTTATGTTATTTCTCACTCGCCCATAGGCGCGCCGCATTGGGGGCAGAACTTGCTGTCGGACTCCGCGCCGCAAATGGGGCACTTCTTCCCGGCGGGAGCCTCTTCCACGGGCCCGGAGGGCTCTTCCTTGACAGGCTTGCTGGCTTCCAGCTCGGCGATTTTGGCCTTGCTGGCGTTGACGGCCTCTACGGCCTCCCGCACGGCGTCGGGAATCTCGCCCTCGTATTCGCCGACAAACCACTCGCCGATGGCGCGATAGTTTTTATCGATCTCCTTTTGCTCCCCGGCGATGGCCACATTGAGCTTGACCAGCTCCGCGGCGTCCTTGGTCCGGTCGGCGGCTTTGTTGGCAACGTCCTTTGCCTTACGGGTCAGTTCATCGAAATTAAACGCCATGGTTGTTGTTCCCCTTTCCTATTTTGAACCTGCGCGCAGGCCCTAGTTTCGTGGACTACAGGACATAGTATAGCGGATTTTTTTGAGAAACGCAACAGCTGCTCCAAATGTTTACAGTTCTTTTTCAATCTGGGGTCAGCGGTCCTGCTCCGCCTTCACCACCGTGCCGGTGGAGGCGTCAATTTCATAGTCGTATTCCACGCCGCCCGTCCGAAATTCGATCTTGTAGACCCAGTGGCCGTCGTCCTCGTCCAGCTCGCATTGGATGGAGCCGGCGTCGGCGGCGGAGATTCCGGCGTGAGCAAGGGCGGCGTTTTTGGCGGCTTCTTCGCCGATGAAGCTGCCAGGCTGCTGGGCGGAAGCCCCGGAGGGGCGGATGCCCCGCTCCTGCTGAGCCTCCAGCACGACGCCGGTGGAGGCTTCAATCTCATAGTCGTATTCCGTGTCGCCCACCCAGAAGTCAATATCGTAGACCTGGCGGCCGTTGTCCCATTCCAGCTTGCAGCGGAGGCCGGAGACCTGGGCGGCGGTAACCCCGGCGTGGGTGAAGGCGGCGTTTTTGGCGGCTTCCTCGTCGGTGGCGGCGGGCTGCTGGACGGGGGTATTGGAAACAGGCTTTTGGGCGCTGGCGGCCGGGGGCTGGGGCTCGGCAGTGGAGGGCTGATTTCCGGCGGGGACAGATTGCCCTCCGGGGGCCTCGGGGTCCTCCGGGGACGCATCCGTGACGTGGAGGTTCCGCAGGATGTTGGGCGCGCCCTCCAGCACCTCGCCGGTGTAGGCGTCGATCTTATATTCGAAATCCCCCAGGGTGGGGTGATGGAGCTCCACCTCGTAGTGGGGGGGAGCCTCGTCCAGCTCCGGGTCCGTCTCACTGGTGACTGAATCCACCGCCAGGGTCCCGGCGTATTCCTCCGCAGCCTGAGCGGCGAAGGACATGCCGACGGGAAGGCCCGGCGCGCCGGTCTCCCAGAGCTGCTCCAGCTCCTCGGCGGAGAGCTTTGCCAGTTCGTTGACGGAGAGCGCCTCGTTCAACGCCCGGACATCCTCGATCATGGCGGACTTGCCGGGGGAAAGCGCGGAACCGGCGTCCTGGGAATTTTCCGGGTTGGAAGCGTCCGCGGTAAGGGGCGGAGCGTTGTCGGAGTTTCCGGGGGCGGCTTTGCCGAACAGCTGCCAGAGCTGGAGGCCCAGGACCAGGACCAGCAGGACGATGGTGGCAATCAGCAGCCGGCGGGTGAGCGTTTGGTTGTTTTTCTCAGGGGACATGGTGGTTACCCTCCTTTTTGAGATGATGCCATTATAGCGCGGGGCTTGGAAAAAGTCCAGAGAGGCAGCGTTGGAGAGAGGGATCCGTTTGCGGATGTTCGGTTGCGGGGGCCGGGCTCTGTCCCGGACCCCAAACCGGCCCCCCCACGGATTTGGGATTGACAGGCCGGGAGAAAACGAGTAAAATATAGAAGCTGTTTTTATATGCCCTTGTAGCTCAGCAGGATAGAGCGACCGCCTCCTAAGCGGTAGGCCGGAGGTTCGAATCCTCTCAAGGGTGCCAGCTCAGGAATTCCCCTTACCGCTCCGTTTCCCGCCCCGCAGGGGCGGAAAACTGCGCCGGACGGGGAATTCCTTCGCTTTCGGCCCGGATTCGCTTCGCTGGATTCCGGGCCGAGGAACGAAGGACGAGGGAGGTTTTTGCTTGAATTATGTATTTCAGTTTTTGCGCATCTTAGGATTTTGCTTTTTGGGGGAAGCTCTTCACGCGCTTTTGCCTCTGCCGGTTCCGGCTAGTATTTATGGGCTGGTGCTGTTGCTGGCGGCGCTGAGGGCTGGAGTGGTGAAGCTGGAGCGGGTGAAGGAGGCCGCGGGATTTCTCATCGCGGTCTTTCCTGTGCTCTTTTTGCCTGGGGCCGTGGGGGTCATGGAACTGGGCGCGCTGCTGGCGGAGATTTGGCTTCCGGTGCTGCTGGCTCTGGTGCTGGTGACGGCTCTGGTGATGGGAATTTCCGGGCGGATTACCCAGGCGGTAATCCGGTGGAAGGAGGCGCGGCGTGGTTGAGCTCTTAACTCGAGGGGCCGTTTGGGGCGTGGCGCTGACACTGGGGGCCTTTGCGCTGGGAGCGTTTCTGCAAAAAAAGACCCGGCAGTCCTGGTGCAATCCCCTGCTGCTGGGAAGCGTCTTTGTGATTCTCTTTTTGCGGCTCTTTGAAATTTCCTATCCGGACTACCAGGAGGGAGCCGGGATGGTGAGCTGGCTGCTGCTGCCCGCCACCGTCAGTCTGGCGGTGCCCCTCTATGAGCAATGGGAGGCCCTGCGGAAAAACGCCGCCGCCATCCTCGCCGGCATTGCCGCCGGTGTGGCGGTGAGCCTGGGGAGCGCGCTGCTGCTGGCCTGGGTCTTCCGGCTGGACCGGGCCGCCGCCGTCAGCCTGCTGCCCAAGTCCATCACCACCGCCATCGGCGCGGACGTGGCCGGGGAGCTGGGAGGCATCCCCGCTCTGACCACCGCCGTCATCATCCTCACCGGCATTTTCGGGAATCTCACCGCCCAGGCGGTGTGCAAGTGGTTCCGTATTACAGAGCCCGTGGCTAAGGGCGTGGGCATCGGGTCCGCCGCCCACGCCATCGGAACCGCGAAGGCTCTGGAGTTGGGGCCGGTGGAGGGGGCCATGAGCAGCCTCTCCATTGCCGTGGCGGGAATCCTGACGGCTCTGCTGTGCCCCCTGGCGGTGAAGCTGCTGCCATGAAAAGGAAAAAGCCGCCGCCAGGAGGAGGCGGCTTTTTCGTCCACGCGAAATTTCTTCGCGGTTTGCGCAAAACCCCTGGACGCTGTCAGGGCTTTATGGTATACTTTAAATTCTAACTAACCACCTTCCCGGACCTTGGGAGGGGAAAAGGGAGATGTTCTGCCATGCGCGAGGAGATGCGGACCTTTGGCTATCTCTGCCCCAAATGCGGAAAGACCGTCATGAAAGCCCGTTCCGTATTCGCCCTGGAGGCCTCCGGCGCGGAGGTGGAGTGCGACTGCGGCGGCTCCGCCCTGACGGCGGTTTTCGATGGGGAGCGGTATCAATTGGCCGTGCCCTGCGGGCTCTGCGGCGGAACTCACACAGCGGTTTGTTCCCGGGAACAGGTGCTGGAGGGGGCTGTGGCGCTGGCCTGCGCCGGGACAAAGCAGTTCTGCTGCTTCATCGGCCCCGAGGGGACGGTGGAAAAGCAGCTCCGGGAGCTGGCCATCCTGGCGGAGAAGGAGCAAAAGCAGGGAGAGAACGAGGCCTTTTTGGATCATGTCATCATGTACGAGGTCCTCTCCGAGCTCCGGGACATTGCCGCCCGGCCCGGCGGGATTACCTGCGCCTGCGGAAGCGGCCGCTACGGCATGGAGGTTCGCCGGTCCGCCGTGGACCTGATCTGCCGGGACTGCGGGGCGAAGCTCCGGGTGCCCGCCGCCACGGACCGGGACCTGGATGATCTGTGCTGCCACATGAAACTGGTGCTGCCGGGGAAGAAATAAAGAGAGGAGAGCGGTAATAAATACCGCTCTCCCGCATATCCTGAGATATTTGCGGATTTCTTGAGAGGGGAGTTGGTTTTGTGATTACGATGCTGGCCCAGGTCTTTCTCAAACCCGAGGGAAAGACGGAGGCCCAGCTGCGGAAGGGCTACGGGGTTCTCTGCGGCGGGGTGGGCGTGGGGCTGAACCTGCTGCTGTTCCTGGGCAAGCTGCTGGCGGGGCTGGCTTCCGGGTCCATCGCCGTGGTGGCCGACGCGGTGAACAACCTCTCCGACGCCGGGTCCTCTGTAGTGACGCTGCTGGGCTTCCGGCTGGCGGAGCAGAAGCCGGACCATGAGCACCCCTTCGGCCACGGGCGGATGGAGTATTTGTCCGGCCTGGTGGTATCCATGCTGATTTTGCTGATGGGCTTTGAGCTGGCCCAGTCCTCCGTGGGGAAGATTCTACATCCCGTCCCGTCGGAGACCGGCTGGCAGGTGACGGCGGTCCTCGTCGCCGCCATCGCCGTAAAGCTCTATATGGCCTTTTACAACCGCCGGATTGGAAAGCGCATCGGCTCCACCGCCATGGAGGCCGCCGCCCTGGACTCCCTGGGTGACTGCGCCGCCACGTCGGTGGTGCTGATCGCCTCTTTGGTGGAGCGGTACACGAATCTTCTTCTGGACGGCTGGGGCGGACTGCTGGTGGCCCTGTTCATCCTCTGGTCCGGCTTCCAGGCCGCCAAGACCACCATGGACCCCCTGCTGGGCACGCCGCCCTCCGCAGAGTTCGTGGAGGAGATTCGCGCCTTGGTCCTGGCCCACCAGCCCATTCTGGGGGTCCACGACATCATCGTCCACGACTATGGCCCCGGGCGGCGTATGATCTCCCTCCACGCCGAGGTCCCCGCGGAGGGGGAACTGCTGGAGCTCCACAACCGCATTGACCATGTAGAGCGGGAGCTTCGGGAGCGGCTGGGCTGCGAGGCGGTGATTCACATGGACCCGGTGTGCACCGGCGACGGCGTTACGCAGGAAACCCGGCGGCGGGTGGAGGCCCTGGTCCGCTGCATCGACGGTGGCATCACCATCCACGACTTCCGGGTGGTGCCCCGGGAGGGGCACGCCCATCTGGTTTTCGACGCGGCGGTACCCTTTGACTTCCGTCTCAGCGACCGGGAGGTGGAGGAGAAGATTCAAAACGCCGTTCAGGTGCTGGACAGCGGCTTCCAGGCCAAGGTCCGGGTGGAGCGGTCCTATACTTGACAAGAGGTATTTTCTCCGGGGCGGACCAATGTGTCCGCCCCTTCCTGATCTCCAGGGCGGAATGGCGCGGGGGGAGCCCCGCGCCGTTTGGCGCTTGACAAACCTCGGTCATCTATGTATACTAACCATAGATGACCGAGGCATTTTGAAAGGAGGCGCGCCATGAAAATTGACAAGAGCCTGATGAGCGGCAGCACGACGCTGCTGGTCCTCTCTTTGCTTTCGGGGGAGGAGATGTACGGCTACCAGATGATTACCGAGCTGGCCCGGCGGTCCAACCACGTCTTCGACCTGAAGGAGGGGACCCTCTATCCCATCCTTCACGGCCTGGAGGCGGAGGGGCTGGTCAGCGTCCGGGAAAAGAAGTCCCCGGAGGGCCGGACAAGGAAGTACTACCGCATCACCCGGAAGGGCGGCCGGGCCCTGGACGCCCGGAAGGAGGAGTGGGTCACCTTCCGGGAACAGGTGGACGCGGTGGTCAACAGCGCCTCCTTGGCGTGAGGAGGGCGGTGCCATGCGCAGCAATTTTCAAATCTGGGTGAACGCCGTGTGCGAACAGGTCCGCTTCCGGCCGGACCACCGGAGCATCGAGCTTGAGCTTCGGGACCACTACGAGGAGCACGTCCGGGACCTCCTCCGCCTGGGCCGCCCCCGGGAGCTGGCGGAGGAGCGGGCCCTGGCCGCCATGGGAAACGCCCAGGAGGTGGGCCGGGCCCTGGACCGGGTGCATAAGCCCTGGCTTGGCTGGTTGTGGGAGGCGAGCCGCCTTCTGGTGCTGCTCCTGGCGCTGCTGCTGGCCTGGAAGGTCTGGCAGAATGACTCCAACACCCGCTCCCTGACGGCTCTGATCTGGAACCAGCTCACCTGGAGCGTCCCGGCTTCCGCCGGTCACGCCGCCACAGACTATCTGGACCTCTGGCTGGCTTCCAGGGAACCCGAGCCCTACGCCGGTACCTATTGGGAGGACCCGCTTCCCGACGAGTCCCGGCTCCAGGTCCCCCTCATCCTCTGGGTGGAGACTCAGGACGTGTTCCACGATAACCTGGAGGGCCTGTATCAACGCCTGGAAATCACCGCCGACGGACAGTCCCTTCCCTGGGGACGCTACACGGGGGACGGCGAGACGCCGCTGGAGAGCGGGTACTGGCTGTACGGCCCCGCCAAACGCGGCTGGACCCGCTGCTGTGACCAGATCGTCCTGATCCTGGACGGCCCGCCCCAGCGGGTGGAGGTCACCCACCCCCGGGGAAACTGGACGCTGACAGCGGAATGGGAGGAAATGTCATGAGGCATTGGAACCGGGGGAAGAAAACGGTCCGAAATTTCCTCCTGGCCCTCCTGCTGGTGTTCCTGATCTATGCCTCCCAGGGCTTCCCGCCCTATACGGTGAAGGGCATATGCCGTCAGGTGCGGCACGACTACCTTCTCGGGGAGCTGGAGCCCCTGTATGTCCAGCGGGACTGGCGGCACCCTTCCGCAAACCGGTACGAGCGCTATACCACCGTGGCGGCCCGGTGCGGGGAGACCTACACCATCTTCCGTTACGCAGACGGTCTTCTGGGAAGCCATCGGGACTGGTCCGACCTGAGCCCAGTCTTTGGCGAAGGGGCTGTCTGCGTCGCCAGGGGCGGAAAAATCTACGCGGCGGGCCCATTTGCGGAGGCCGCCACCGCCGTGGCCGTGGTCCGGGCGGAGAAGCCCCCGGCCCCCAACGGAAACGTGGAATGCCGGGAGTTTACGCTGGAGGGGGAACGGCTGGCGGACCAAGTCTTCGTCTTTCCCTATGAGACGGATTACTCCAGCTTTGAAGGGGAGCATATGGGGGAAGAAGACCTGGTCCTTCCTGCGGTAGTTGAAATGTGGTATCGGAAGCCCGCCCCCAATGCGGATCCCGGCCTATACTATTTTGAGAACAACGATCTTCCCTGTACCGTGACGCTGTACAGCGAGGCGGGAGAAGCGCTGGAGACTTTTGACCTGACGGTGACGACCGAGGGGATCCGCAGCTGGTAGTGACAGCAAGAGGACGGTATCGTTCGATACCGTCCTCTTGCTAGTTAAAGCAATTCCGCGTTGCCGTCGCTTCGGCCTGGTGAATCACCAGGCAGCCAGAGCGCGCTAAAGTTCTTTTGCCTACTTTTCTTTCAAGAAAAGTAGGTTAGCCCTTGAACTCCACAAACAGCTCCCGCACGGCGTTGGGGTCCGCCGGGGCGGCCTTCTGCGCCGGGGCGGCAGGAGCGGCGGCGGGCTCGTCATGGGGCCCGTCCCGCCAAGCCAGGAACTTGGGCGCCACCTGGGGGAACAGGGCCAGGGACAGCACGTCCTCGTCGCTCTTGGCGATGTCCTTGAATTCCTCCCGGTACTTCTCCACCTCCGGCTGGAGCTGGTCCGCCGGGCGGCAGGTAATCACGTCCTCGGGCTTGATGCCCGCCAGGGCCCGGACTTCCTCGTTGACCTCGCCGGGAACCTGGCCGTACTCGCCCCGGAGGAGGCCCTTGGACTCCTTGGGGAAGGTCTTGTACTTGCCCACCACCACGTTCATGACGGCCTGGGTGCCCACGATCTGGCTGGTGGGGGTGACCAGCGGGGGATAGCCGAAATCCTTGCGGACCCGGGGAATCTCCGCCAGCACGTCGTAGTACTTCTCCTCCTTGTTCGCCTGCTTCAGCTGGGAGATCAGGTTGGAGAGCATGCCGCCGGGCACCTGATAGAGGAGGGTGTTGGTGTCCACGTTCAGCACCTTCGGGTCCAGGCTGCCCTGCTCCTTGAGCTTCTGGGCGACCTTGCGGAAGTGGGCGGCGGCCTCGCTCATCTTGTTCAGGTCCAGCTTGGTGTCCCGGACGGTGCCCTGGAGGGTGGCAACCAAAGACTCGGTAGCGGGCTGGGCCGTGCCGTTGGCCAGGGGGCTGAGGGCCGTGTCCACAATGTCCACTCCGGCGTAGGCGGCCATGAGATACACCATGTCGCCGGTGCCGGTGGTGTTGTGGGTGTGGAGGTGGATGGGAATTTTCACGGTCTCCTTCAGCTTCTTCACCAGGGAATAGGCGTCCATGGGCAAAAGCAGGTTCGCCATGTCCTTGACGCAGATCACGTCCGCGCCCATCTGCTCCAGCTCCAGGGCCAGCTTGACGAAGTACTCCTCATTGTGAATGGGGGAGATGGTGTAGCTGAGGGTAGCCTCCACCATGCCGCCGTACTTCTTGGTGGATTTGATGGCCTGTTCCAGGTTCCGCACGTCGTTCAGCGCGTCGAAAATCCGGATGATGTCGATACCGTTTTCAATGGACTTGCGGCAGAAGGCGTCCACCACATCGTCGGCGTAGTGCTTGTAGCCCAGGATGTTCTGGCCCCGGAAGAGCATCTGGAGCTTCGTGTTGGGCAGAGCCTTGCGGAGCTTGCGGAGCCGCTCCCAGGGGTCCTCGTTGAGAAAGCGCATGCACGAGTCGAACGTCGCGCCGCCCCAGCACTCCAAAGACCAGTAGCCGATGGAGTCCAGCACCTCACATGCGGGGAGCATGTCCTCCACCCGCATCCGGGTGGCCGCCTGGGACTGGTGTGCGTCCCGGAGGATGGTGTCGGTGATATACAGGGGCTTCTTAGACAAAAATTCCATAGCCATTACAATACCTCCTATCTATCAGCCGAACAGGGAGATCATCACGCCCGCGGCGATGGCGGAGCCGATGACGCCGGCCACGTTGGGGCCCATGGCGTGCATCAGCAGGAAGTTGCTGGGATTGGCCTTCTGGCCCTCCACCTGGGAGACCCGGGCGGCCATGGGCACGGCGGACACGCCGGCGGAGCCGATGAGGGGATTGATCTTCTCCTTGAGGAAGAGGTTCATAATCTTCGCCAGGATCACGCCGCCGGCGGTGCCGAAGCCGAAGGCCACGATGCCCATCAGCATGATGGCGATGGTCTGGAGGCTCAGGAAGGTCCGGCCCGTGGCGGTAGCGCCCACGGACACGCCCAGGAAGATGGTGACGATGTTGATGAGCTCGTTCTGCAC
>CAQXTN010000062.1:0-9227 GCA_948916585.1 uncultured Oscillibacter sp.
ATCTCGGTGATCTTGGCGTCCCGCATCATGCGCTCCATGGGATAGTCCTTGGTATAGCCGTAGCCGCCGAACATTTGCAGCGCCTTGGTGGTGGTTTTCATGGCGTGCTCGGAGCACCAGAGCTTGGCCATGGCGGCCTCCTTGGTGTAGCGGACGCCCTGGCCCTTGAGGGTGGCGGCCTGATAGGTCAGGAGGCGGCCCGCCTCGCAGCCCATCTCCATATCGGCAAAGGTGAACTGGGTGTTCTGGAACTTGGAAATGGGCTTGCCGAACTGGACGCGGCCCTTGGTGTACTCCTTGGCCTCGTTCAGCGCGCCCTCGGCCAGCCCTAAGGCCTGGGCCGCGATGCCGATACGGCCGCCGTCCAGGGTCTGCATGGCGATGGAGAAGCCCTTGCCCTCCTTGCCCAGCATGTTCTCCTTGGGAACGACGCAGTCGGTGAACACGATCTCGGCAGTGGGGGAGCCGTGGAGGCCCATCTTCACCTCGTGCTTGCCAACGGAGAAGCCGGGGAAGCCGCTCTCCACGATGAAGGCGGAGATGCCCTTGGTGCCCTTGGTCTTGTCGGTCATGGCGAAGACCACGAACACGTCGGCGACATAGCCGTTGGTGATGAAGATTTTGGAGCCGTTCATCACGTAGTGGTCGCCTTCCAGCTTGGCCTCGGTCTGGCCCTTGGAGGCGTCGGAACCGGCGTTGGGCTCGGTGAGGGCGAAGGCGCCCACCTTATGGCCGGTGGTCAGCATGGGGAGGTACTTTTTCTTCTGCTCCTCGGTGCCGTGGGTCAGGATGGGGTCGCAGCAAAGGCCGTTGTGGGTGGCCACGATGTCGCCGGTGGAGGCGCACTGCTTGCTCAGCTCCTCGATGCAGATGGCGGAAGCCAGGGGGTCCGCACCCGTGCCGCCGTACTCCTTGGGCACGCACATGCCCATGACGCCCAGGTTGAACAGCTTCTCGATGTTCTCCCGGGGATACTCGCTGTTCAGGTCCGTCTCGGCGGCGATGGGCTTCACTTCGTTTTCGGTGAACTCAGCCATCATCTTCCGAATCAGCTGGTGCTCACGGCTCAGATTGAAATCCATGTGATGTTCTCTCCTTATTTAAAATTTTGGAAATTCATATATTTCCTGGACCGGGCTCCAGGGCCCTGGGGCCCGGTCCGGGTTGATGAAGGGTCTTACTGAATACCGGCGATATCCTTGGCCAGCTGCTTCTTGCCCTGGATGTTGCCCTGGCGGGCGATCATGATGCGCTGGGCCTGGGGAGAGCCCGCGCCGTGCATAGACTCGGTGCGGTAACCGACAGCCGCCGCGCCCAGGCACATGTTCTCCAGGAAGCGCATGATGCGCTGGCGGTCCTCGGTGGAGACGCCCTCCCGGGCGGCGAAGAACTTGTTGCAGATGTCCCCAATGGTCTCGCCGTTCCGGCCCACCACGGTGTCAGACTCGAAGTCCTTCTGAGAGGGCATGGTGACCATCAATCCTCCGGCCACGTCCTCGGCCAGGCGCACGATCTCATAGGGGAAGCGGGTGACGTTCTGCTTGCAGACGTTGGCAAGCAGCAGGTCAATCTGGTAGTTGCCCGCCTTGGTCTTGAAGCCCTGGGAGGAGCAGGCGATGCCGCAGCAGTAGAGGGTTTCGTTCAGGTGGGTCATCTCGATGAGCTTATCCTTGACGGCGCTGGCTTTTTCCACGCCGTTGTACTCGGCGGCGAGAGCCGTGGCTCCGATGACCACGTCGCCCACGCCCACCTTGCACCCGCCGTAGCTCTGGCGGTGGTAGCCCGCGAAGCGCTCCACGATCATCCCGGCGAACTCATACTCGCCGTTGAGGAAGATGTACTCGTTGGGGATGAACACGTGATCCAGGACCACCAGGGCCTCCTGGCCGCCGAACTTGGCGTTGCCCACGTCGATGGACGCGCCCTCCTCCAGCTTCCGGGTGTCGCAGGACTGGCGGCCATAGATCATATACATACCCTCGGCGTCGGTGGGGCAGGCGAAGGAGACGGCCCAGTCCTTATCCGCCTCGCCCATGGAGATGGTGGGCATGAAGATGTGCCAGTGGGAGTTGATGGAGCCGGTCTGGTGGCACTTCGCGCCGCAGACCACGATACCGTCGGGGCGGCGCTCCACCACATGGACGTACATATCCGGGTCCGCCTGCTGGCTGGGAGCCTTGGAGCGGTCGCCCTTGGGGTCCGTCATGGCCCCGTCCACGGTGAGGTCGTTGTCCTGGACCATGGTGATGAAGTTTTTGAAGTTCTCGTGGTAGTGGGTGCCGTATTTCTCGTCGATCTCATAGGTGGAGGAGAACACGGCGTTGAAGGCGTCCATGCCCACGCAGCGCTGGAAGCAGGAAGCGGTCTTCTGACCCAGCAGGCGCTGCATCTTCACCTTGTTGATGAGGTCCTCGGTGGACTGGTGCAGGTGGGTGAAGCGGTTGACGGTGCGGCCCGTCAGGCTGGACTTTACGGTCATGAGGTCCTTGTACTGGGGGTCCTGGGCCAGAGCGTAGGTCATGGCGACGCAGTTGATGGAGGGGCGGATCATGGGGTGGTCCACCCAGTTCTTGATCTCCTCGCCGAACATGTACACCCGGGTCTTGAGCTTGCGCAGGCTCTCGATGTACTCTTGGGGGGTCATTAAGGCCATTTTTTTGTTCCTCCTAGTTTTAATGGGGCATTGCCACACCCCTCAAATCCGTTCCGGGCGGGCTTTGCCTGGCCGGAACTCCACTGCCCGCGCCATAGGGCGCGGCGGAGCGTCTAAGGGGGACGCAGTCCCCCTGGACTCAGTCGTTCGCTAAGCCCATCAGCTCGTCACGGAAGATGCGCTCGTCCATGAGCTTCAGGTCCTCGCTGATCTGCGGCATGAACTCCATCTGGTCCAGCACCTGGGTCTGGAGGTCGATGCCCGGGGCGATCTCGATGAGGGTCACGCCCTCGGGCCGAAGCTCGAACACCGCCCGCTCCGTGACGTACAGCACCGGCTGGCCCACCTTGTTGGCATAGGTGCCGGAGAAGGTGATGTGCTCCACCTTATTGACAAACTTTTTCTTCGCGCCCTCCTGGGTGATGACCAGCTTGCCGTCCCGGCATTCGGTTTTCAAGCCCTTGGCGGTGAAGGTGCCGCAGTAGACCACCTTTTTCGCGTTCTGGGTGATGTCGATGAAGCCGCCCGCGCCCGCCAGGCGGGTGCCGAACTTGGAGACGTTCAAATCCCCGTTGGGGGCCGTCTCCGCCAGGCCTAAGAAGGCCACGTCCAGGCCGCCGCCCTGGTAGAAGTCAAACTGGACGTTGTGGTCCAGAATCGCCATGGAGTTGGCCGCGCCGCCGAACTGGGTGCCGCCGTAGGGCACGCCCGCGATGGAGCCGGCCTCCACCGTCAGGGTCATCTTGTCGGAGATGCCCTCCTCCGCCGCCACGTTGGCGATTTTCTCCGGCGCGCCGGTGCCCAGGTTCACGATGGCGTCCTGGGGCAGCTCCATAGCGGCCCGGCGGGCCAGAATCTTCTTGGCGTCCAGGGGGATGGAGGGGATGTCGTCCACGGGGATGCGGAACTCGCCGCTGAGGGCCCCGTCATAGGGCATCCCCAGGCACTGGTTGTTGTCCTCCGGGGAGCCCACGACGATGGCGTCCACGTAGATGCCGGGGATTTTCACCAGCCGGGGGTCCAGGGTGCCGCCCTGGACGATTTTCTCCACCTGGACGATGACGATGCCGCCGGAGTTCTTGGTGGCCTGGCACTGGGCGGTGACGTCCAGGGGGCCGATCTCTCTATGTACCGTGCAGTTGCCGTACTCGTCGGCGTAGCTGCCCCGGATCAGGCAGACGTTGATGGGGATGGGCTTATACAAAAGCCGCTCCTCCCCCTCGATGTTTACCAGCTTTACCAGGTCCTCCTTGGTGCACTCGTTCAGCTTGCCGCCGCCGTTCCGGGGGTCGGCGAAGGTGTAGAGGCCCACGTGGGTGATGGTTCCGATGTTGTGGGCCGCGATGTCCCGGAACATGTGGGTGATGACGCCCTGGGGCAGATTATAGGCCTCGATCTTGTTGGCCAGGGCCAGGTCGCCCAGCCGGGGGGCCCGGTCCCAGTGGCCGCCCACGACCCGCTTGCACATGCCCTCGCCGCCGAAGTGGTCGCCGCCGGTGCCGTCCCGGTGGCCCTGGCCCGCGGCAAAGAAAAGGGTCAGGTCCCGGGGATGCCCGGTTTCTTCAAAGCGCTTTTCCAGCGCCTTAGTCAGCGCCTCGGGACAGGCGCAGCTGACAAATCCGCCGGTGGTGACGGTATCGCCGTCCTTGACCATCAGCGCCGCTTCTTCCGCGGTGATGACGCGAACTTTTTTCATGCTTTCCGAACTCCTTTTCCTGTGATAAAATGTCCCTGGGACTTATTTATTTTGGAAGTGCTTTTCCTTCCGCTTCTCCAGGAAGGCTCCCATGCCCTCCTTCTGGTCCTCGGTGGCGAAGCACATGGCGAAGAGCTCGTTTTCCAGGGCGATGCCGTCGTCAATGTCCATTTGCATGCCCCGGTCGATGCAGGCTTTGGAGTACTTCACCGCGATGGGTGCGTTGACGGCGAAGGACTTTGCCATGGCCACGGCGGAATCCAGCAGAGCCTCGGGGGCGTAGACCTCGTTCACCAGGCCGATGGCCTTGGCCTCGGCGGCGTCGATGACCTTGCCGGAGAAAATCAGCTCCTTGGCCTTGGCGATTCCGACACGGCGGGGAAGGCGCTGGGTGCCGGAGAAGCCGGGGGTGATGCCCAGGCCCACCTCGGGCTGGCCGAACTTCGCGCCGCCCTTGCCCTCGGCGTTGGGCCCGGCGGCCAGGATGATGTCGCAGCTCATGGCAATCTCACAGCCGCCGCCCAGGGCGAAGCCGTTCACCGCCGCGATGGTGGGAATCTCCAGCTTCTCGATGCGGCGGAACAGGGCGCTGCCCCGCTGTCCCCACTTGCGGCCCTGCCCAACGTCCATGGGCTTCTGCTCGCCGATGTCGGCCCCGGCCACGAAGGAGCGGCCCTCGCCGGTAAGGATGAAGGCCCGGAGCTCCGTGTCCTTCTCCACCTCCGAAATCAACGCCTCCAGGTCGGCGATCACCTGGGAATTCAGGGCGTTCAGCGCCTCGGGACGGTTGATGGTGGCGATACCGACGCGGTCTTTCTTTTCATAACGAACGGTCTGATACATGGCTTGCGTTCCTCCTTCATTTTTTCGGGGCGTGCCCCGTTTTGTCCGGCAGTTATTATAGCAAATCCTGTGCCAATTCCGCAAGCCTCAGTTTCTGCCGTCTGGGCCAGTTTCCTGTTCAGATTGCCAAAAAATCGCAGTCACTTTTCTACGTTTGGACGGGACGATTCTCCGGAATTTGGAAGCGCTATTCAAAAATGAATAGCACGCCGACGACGGGCACGCCGGAAGGAGCGGCGCGGGCATTGTGAAAATCGTTGGTCCAGGGACAGCCTTTCTGTGAAAACCGCGCAAAACTCCTGCTTGGGGTCCGGGGTTTATTCGCTTTTGAATAGAACTTATTCATTATTGAATAATCCGGTGGTTTCTCCGCCCTTGCCGGTAGAGGGAGAAAATAATTTTTTCTTTTTTTGAAGAATTCGGAAGCCCCATTTCGTATGATGGGTGTCGGACGACACAGGGCCGCCGGAGAGGCGTTTCGGAGGCTCTTCGGAGGGGGTGGTGAGACGGCGTGGCTGTTATAACAAAGGAGCGGTTCACGGAGCTGGTCCTGCAATACGAGCGGCTGGTTTACACCGTCTGCTTCCAGCTGGTCCGGGAGCCGGCGGCCGCGGAGGACCTGACTCAGGAGACCTTCCTCTCCGCCTACATCCACCGGGAGAGCATGCCGGAGGGCTATGAGCGTCAGTGGCTCAGCCGCGTCGCCGCCAACAAGGCCAAGGACCACCTCCAAAGCGCCTGGAACCGGCGGACCGTCCTGCCGGGGGAGGAGGAGCTGGCCCGGGGCCTGGCCCCGCCCGCCGAGGAGGCGGTGCTCCGAAGAAGCGGGGAGGCGGACATTTTAAGGGCCATCCGGGAGCTGAAGGAGCCCTACCGGCAGGTGTGCCGCCTGTGCCTTTTAGAGGAGCAGTCTCCTGAAGAGGCGGCCCTGGCCCTGGGCAGGCCGGTAAAGACCGTTTATACACAGCTCTCCCGGGGCAAGAAGCTGCTCCGGGAGGCACTGGAAAGGAGTGGAAGGCATGGTATTCCGTGAGGACGGACATTTAAGCGACCGGGCCCTAGAGGCCCTGGTGCGAAACGAGGACCGCTTCGACGAGCTGGAGCGGCTGGAAATCGCGGAGCACCTGGCGTTCTGCGACGAGTGCTTACAGCGCTATACCCTGGCCCTGGAGGGCGGGGCCCTGCTGGTCCCGGAGCGCTCCTGCCAAAAGACGCTGTGGGCCCGGATTCGGGGCCGGGCCTTCCGGCTGGCGGTCAGCCGGTACGCCACCGCCGTGGCCGCCGTCACCCTGGCTTTGACGGTGCTGTGGGGCGGCGCGGACATTCCCCGCCCGGCCCTGCCGGAGGACCGGCCCATCGTCTCCCGGCAGCTGACGGGGCTGACGGGGGAAATTCACGACTCCCTGCGGGGGGCCGTCGGCGGCATTTCAGACTTTTTGGACGGGTTCCGGCCCAGTCAGTTCATTGAAGGAGGAAAGAAGGCATGAAAGCCATTCGTAAATTTTGGGGAAACTGCTGGCACCTGCTCTGGGCCTGCGTTCCCGGCTGCGGCCAGATGTGCCAGGGCTATATGAAGCGGGGCATCTCCCAGACCATCATTGTCACCGCTTTGCTCTTTATCGCGGTATTTCTGGAGATGGGGGTACTGGCGGTGCTTATCGCCCCGCTGTGGCTGTATTCCTTTTTTGACAGCTTCAACCTCCGCCGGCAGATTCGGGAGGGCATGGCCCCGGAGGACGAGTTCCTCTTCGGCCTGTCGGAGCTGGACTCCCGGAAGCTGAGCCAGATTCTCAGCCGCCGGGGCAGCCTCATCGGCTGGGTGCTGATGGCGGTGGGACTGTACAACCTGTATCGGATTTTCGCCCAGAACATCCTTGGCGGGCTGGCCGACATGTTCCCCTGGCTGAACTGGCTTTACCACCTGCTGGTCTGGGATGCGCCCCGGATTTTGGGAACGGTGTTCGTCATCGCCCTGGGCCTCTGGTTCATCAAGGGGCCCAAGGCCCCCAAGGACGGCGGCTTTGACGAGGAGCCTTCCTACACGCCTCCCAAGGCGGAGCCTCCCAAAATGAAATCCACCCCCTGGACGGAGGCGGAGGAGCGGTTCCACCAGGAGCCGGAACCCCAGGCCCCGGAGGTCCCGGAGGAGCCCGCGCCGGTGACCCTGGAGTGGAAATCGGAATTCAATGTGGAGAAGTACGAAAAGGAGCTTGCGGAAAAGAAGGAGGCGGACCATGACGGCCAGTGAGGCCGTCCGCCCCCAGCGCCGGGTGGGGACCTTTACCCTGGGCGTCGTCCTGGTGGCGGCGGGAACCGGTATGCTGGTTTCCCTGCTGTGGCCCCAAATGGAGATCGGGTGGCTTCTGAAGGCCTCGCCTTTGATTCTGGTGGCCCTGGGGACGGAGACCCTGCTCAGCGCCCGGGGCGGCGGACGGGTCAAGTACGACTGGCTGGGGATGATTCTCTGCTTTTTGCTGGTGGGGGCGGCGATGGTGTTCTACGCCGCCGCCTGGGCCTATGAGAACGGGGAGTTTATCAACGTCCGCAATTGCTCCCGCCGCGCCGACGAAACCAGCTTCCGCATGGATTACGAGTTTTTCAACGGCTTCGACTCCCACACCCTCCGGCTGGAGGCGGGGGACGCCCTGGTGGGCCGGATCGACACCCGGAACGGCTGGCTGGAGGTGGAAATCAGTGACGAGGACGGGAACATCCTCCTGGAGGGAGCCCCGCTGAACGGAGAACAGCGGGTGGAGGTTCCCAAAACGGGGGATTACACCATCCTGGTCCATGGGCGGAAAACCAGCGGGAAATTTACCTTTGCCCGGGTTCCGGCGGAGCTGCCGGAGGAGGCGCTTTCAGCGGAAACGGAAGAGACGGCCTAAACGCAAGCAGAATGTAAGGATCTGCTGTGGGGCCCGCTCCCCTGGCCGGGCCGTTCCCCAATCCGGGGGATGGCCTGGCCGGGGGGCGGGCCCCACCGGTTTTTCCGCTATGAATCGTATAGTTCAATTTCTTTTTCCCAGCCGGATGCACTCCAGGCTGTAGGTCACCTGCATGACCCCCCAGACCAGCAGCAGGACAAGGGTGGGGAGAATGCTTACCTCAAAAACCATGCTCAAAATCGCCAGCGCCAGCCACAGCCCTAAGCAGAACCGGCTGGAGACCATATAGGCCCGGCAGCACGCCTGGCCCACCTGGCGGCGCTCCGACTCGTCGCAGCTGTCCATCCACTTTTTTTGAAACTTCGTGTCGTAGACGCTGCCCCGCTTCTCCGGGTTCATCCGGCGGGTCAGGTCCACGGCCTTCTGCTGGGCAAAGATCACAAAGCCGCAGGAGAGGAGGAACACGCCCACCAGGGCCAGGGCCCGGATATCCCTGTCCATCCAATAGACGCAGAAGGCGGAGAGGAAGAACAGGTTGAACAACAGCTGTACGGCGCTGAGGAGCAGGACCCAGCTCAGGGCGGTGTCGATGGACTCCGAGGTTTCGTCCTCGTCCCCGCCGTCCCAGGCGGCGAATTTCTTCGCGGCGGAGCGGTAGAGGACAAGGCAGCTTCCCAGGGTCAGCGCCGAGGTGGCGGGGATGCCCCAGGGGGTAACCGCCGCCAGGGCGGCGCTCAGCCCCTCCGCCAGGGCGGCGGTATCCAGGCCCATGGCCCGGGAAAGGCCAACGGCAAAGCCGATGACGCCTCCCACCAGCAAGGAGCCCAGCAGGGACAGGGTGAATTTGGGCAGGGCCTTTCGGTTCTCGCTTTTCTCACTCATGGGTTTCGTCCTCCTGATAGGTAAAGATGTCTTCGACCCGCACGCCGCAGATCTTCGCAAGCTTCAGCGCCAGCGTCACGGAGGGGGAATAATCCCCCCGCTCAATTTGGCTGATGGTCTGCCGGGAGACCCCCGCGAGGCTCCCCAGCTGCTGCTGGTTTACCCCCAGGCGGGCCCGGTGCTCTTTCAGCCGGTTGGTTAAGGGCATGGATGGGCTCCTATTACAATAGATTTACGGTGAGAGGCACGGCAGCCAGCCGTGTCTGTT
>CAQXTN010000063.1:0-9113 GCA_948916585.1 uncultured Oscillibacter sp.
CCGCTATTCAGGCCCAGCTCATTGAGACCTTCACCCTGCTGGCCATCAATCACCAAAGCCTCATCGCCACCAAGGCCAACCGCATCGTCCGGGCGGCTCAGGGGCGGACGGTGCTGGAATTCGGATCCCGCCGGGCCCAGGGCACCGACGGGGCCATCACCGGGGCCCGGGCGGCCTACATCGGCGGCTGCGCCGGAACCGCCTGCACCATCTCCGACCAGCTCTACGGCGTGCCCGCCGGGGGCACCATGGCCCACGCATGGGTTCAGATGTTTGACACCCAGTATGAGGCGTTTGAGACTTACTGCAAGCTCTATCCCAACAACGCCACCCTCCTGGTGGATACCTACAACACGCTGAAATCCGGCGTGCCCGACGCCATCCGGGCCTTTGACACGGTGCTCAAACCCTTGGGCATCAAGCAATGCGGCATCCGCCTGGACTCCGGCGACATCGCCTATCTGACCCAAAAGGCCCGGAAGATGCTGGACGACGCGGGCTGGACGGAGTGCAAAATCTCCGCCTCCAACTCCCTGGACGAGTATATCATCCGGGATCTTTTGATTCAGGGGGCCCAGATCGACCTCTTCGGTGTGGGCGAGCGGATGATCACCGCCAGCAGCCAGCCGGTTTTCGGCGGGGTGTACAAGCTGGTGGCGGTGGAGGACGAGGGCGGTGCCGTCGTCCCCAAAATCAAGGTCAGCGAAAATGTGGACAAGATCACGAATCCCCACTTTAAAAAAGTCTACCGCATCTTCGACCGGGCCACCGGCAAGGCGGAGGCGGATTACATTGCCGTTTGGGATGAGACCGTGGACGAGCACCGAAGCCTGGAGCTCTTCGATCCCCGGGCCACCTGGAAGCGAAAGACCTATACGGACTTCACCGCCAAGCCCCTCCAGGTACCCATTTTTCAAGGGGGACGGCTGGTGTATCACCGGCCGGGCCTCAAGGACATCCAGACGTATTGCCGGGAGCAGGTGGATACCCTCTGGGACGAGGTAAAGCGGTTTGAAAATCCCCACACCTACTACGTGGACCTCAGCCAGCGGCTGTGGGACATCAAGCAGGGCCTTCTGCGTCAGAGCGAGTAAGGGGGCGCAAAATCCCCACCGCGTAGCATCGGAAGGCTGCGCTATGCCAGCGTTAGCCAAAGACTGTTCAAGGCAGGCCGCGGTTTCGCGCAAAAACACCCCCCGGAGAGTGACATCTCTCCGGGGGGTGCTTTAGACCCGCGGCCCCTTGCCGCGCCGGTCAAGCCGTTCGAAAACGAAGTGAGAGACGACGCTTGCTGTGGCCGATAACGGGAATCGAGCGGAGCTGGCCCTGGTTTCTCCCTTCCCCGCTGCCGGTATGAGGTGGGACGGCAGACTTATGATACCGGCGCTTGACCAAATCCGTGAAGCAGAATGGAAAAACGCCCTGTTCGAATTTTATCTATTTTTAATATTTTGCTGTTGAAGAAAGCGGCGTCTTTTTGTATAATGAAAAGGTCAATCGCTGAGACTGTCCATGAGGAGGCGAAGTCAGGTGCACAAGAACATTCCCTATATTCCCCCGGTCGAGGAGCGGGTCGAGCGGAAGATTTCCGCCGCCGCCAGCATCTCCATGTGCGCGCTGACGGTGCTGGTTCAAATCATCACCTCTTTGTTGATCTCCTTCCTTCTGGCGGAATACTCCAGCCTTGTCTACGCCCTGTTGCTCATCGCCGGCGCGGCGGTGGCCATCTGGGTCTACCAGCGGCCCGGCAGCCCCACCTATAAGCTGGTGTGGATGTGCCTGCTGCTGGCCATGCCGGTGTCCGGCATGATTCTGTTCTGCCTCTGGGGCGGGGCCCATCAGGTGAAGCAGCTCAGCCTCCAGAAGGTGCCCCCCATTCCCTGCGGAGAGAGCCAGCGCATGGCCAGTGAAATCGACCTCGGCCGCCTCCGGCGGCAGTCCCCGGCCTGGGGGCGGCTGGCGGCCTACCTGGAAAAGCGGGGCTTCCTGCTCTACCGGAACACCAGCGCCGTTTATTTCAAGGAGGGCGCGGAGTTTTTCGAGGACCTGATTCAGCGCCTGGAGCAGGCGGAATTCTATATCTTTCTGGAATACTATATTCTGGCGGAGGGGAAGCTCTGGGACCGGATCTTTGCCATTTTGAAGGAGCGGGCCGCCGCCGGAGTGGAAATCCACATCACCTTCGACGACTTCGGCAATCTCACCCGCTTCTCCGACGAGACCCTCCAGGCTCTCCAAAACGCGGGCATTGAGGTGAAGGCGTTCAACCCTGTCCACCGCTATGTGAACCGCATCTATTTCAATTACCGGGACCACCGGAAAATCGCCGTCATCGACGGGCAGTACGCCTACACCGGAGGCGTCAATATCGCCGATGAATATGCCAACCTGATTGTCCGCTTCGGCCACTGGAAGGATACCGCCGTGCGCATCGAGGGCGAGGGGGTCTGGGGCTTTGCCACCCAGTTCATGCAGATGTGGAAGATGATGGGCGGGACCTTCCACAACGAGGACGACTACTACCGCCCCCGTCATCCGGTGGAAAATGCCAAGGGCTGGTGCCAGCCCTTCACCGACGGGCCCTTGAACAACCCGGATAACCCCATTGAAGAGGTTTATCTCCAGCTCATCGCCTCTGCCCAGAAGATGCTCTACCTCACCACGCCCTATTACGCCGTGGAGGAGTCCATGCAAAAGGCGTTGTGCATCGCCGCCGACGCGGGGGTGGATGTGCGGCTCTTCATTCCCGGCATCCCGGACCACCACAAGTTCACCTACATGGTGGCTGAGACCTACTGGGGGGAGCTTTTGAGCCACGGCGTGAAAATCTACAAATACACCCCCGGCTTCCTCCACGCCAAAAGCGTCATGGCAGACCGGGAGGTGGCTTTGGTCGGCAGCACGAATATGGACTACCGGACCTTCCAGCTGCACTACGAATGTGGTGTGCTGCTGTACCACATGCCGGTAGTGGAGGATTTGCTGGAGGACCTGGACGGCATCCTGAAAGAGAGCCGGCCCTACACACTGGAGGATTGGAACAACCGCTCCTGGTTCCGCAGGATGTGCGCCTCCGTGTTCCGCTTAGGTTCTATATGGCTGTAAAACGCCAAGGGGGGAGCGGGCTCCCCCTTGAGAATCCCCCACCACCAGTCCGCGGACTGGTGGCGCCGCCCAAGGCGGCTGGAGTATTGGATTTTTTGTGACGCGCATGTCGTCACAAAAACGATTCCATTTTGGCTAGGAGAATCACATATGTCCCGTGAGCTTACCTCTCGGGAGACCGCCGAGCGCAGTCTCATTAAAACCTATCGAAAATCCCTGTGGAATCCCTTCATCGCCGCCGTAAAGCGGTATGAGCTGGTTTCCCCGGGGGACCATATCGCCGTCTGCGTCTCCGGCGGAAAGGACTCCTTTGTTCTGGCCAAGCTGATGCAGGAGCTGCAAAAGCACACGGACCGGCCCTTTCAGCTGACCTTTCTGGCCATGGACCCGGGCTACAGTTCGGCCAACCGCCGTGTGCTGGAGGAAAACGCCGAGCGGCTGGGCATCCCCCTGACCGTGTTCGGGAGCGACATCTTCGACGTGACGGTCCAGGTGGACAAAAATCCCTGCTACCTCTGCGCCCGGATGCGGCGGGGCTGTCTCTACGCCAAGGCAAAAGAGCTGAGCTGCAACAAGATCGCCCTGGGCCACCACTTCTCCGATGTGATTGAGACCACGCTGCTGGGCCTATTTTACGGCGCTCAGCTCCAGGCCATGCCCCCGAAGCTCCGCAGCAAAAATTTCCCCGGCATGGAGCTGATCCGCCCTCTGTACTGCGTCCACGAGGACGCCATTGTCCGCTGGCGGGATTACAATGAGCTCCGCTTCCTCCAATGCGCCTGCCGCTTCACCGAGGCCCGGGACGCCTCCGGCGACGGCGTGGGGGAGAGTAAGCGCCAGGAGATCAAGCTTCTCCTGCGGGAGCTGAAAAAGGCGAACCCCAACATTGAAAAAAGCATTTTCCGGGCCATCCATGGGGTCCAGCTGGATACCTTCCCCGGCTTCAAGTACCGGGGCGCGGCCCATACCTTTACCGATCTATACAACGGCTCCCCGGTTTTCGACGGCGGAGCGAATACCTGATGGAGGAAGAAATGATGGATTTTTACCGCTGTGAAAACCCGGACTGCGGCTTTGTGGCCGAGGAGGAGCCGGACATCTGCCCCCGCTGCGGGGGGACCTTTTTCACCGCCCTGACGGAGGAGGAGATGACCGCCTCCGATTGGGTAAACCTGGGGAACCAGGCCGTGGACGAGAAGCGGGAGACCGACGCCCTGGCCGCCTATCAGCGGGCGGCGGCGCTGAACGATCCCCTGGGCCTGACGAATCTGGGCTGGTGCCTGGAGGCGGGCATCGGCGTCCCGGCGGACCCCAAGCAGGCCGTGATGCTCTATGCCCAAGCGGCGGAGCAGGAGTACATGCCGGCCCTGACGAACCTGGGCTATTGCTATACATACGGTATCGGCGTGGAGACGGACTATGACAAGGCCCTGAAATGCTTCCAGAAGGGAGCGGAGCAGGGCTTCCCCCGGGCCCAGTTCCTGTTGGGCGAGGCATACCGCCGGGGCAGCGGCGTAGAGCCCGACGAGGCGGAGGCCGCCAAGTGGTATCAGTCCGCCGCATGGCTGGGCTATCCCGGCGCCCAGACGGAGCTGGGCCGGTGCCTGGAGTTTGGCGCGGGCGTGGAGGAGGACCTGGAGCAGGCGGTGAAGTGGTACTCCGCCGCCGCCGAGCAGGGCAACGCCCCCGGCATGTGCTGTCTGGGCTTCATGTACGAGTCCGGCCGGGGCGTGGAGCAGAACTGGGAGACCGCCGTGGAGTGGTATCGGAAGGCGGCGGAAAAGGGCTATCCCCGGGCGCTGTGCAACCTGGCGTGGTGCTATGAGCATGGCGAGGGGGTGAAGCGGGATTTCACCGAGGCCGTCCGGCTCTACCGGGAGGCAGCGGACCAGGAGTATCCCCGGGGCCAGCTGTGCCTGGGGCTCTGCTATGAGCGGGGCCGGGGCGTGCCCGCGGACAAGGCGGCGGCGGCGGATTGGTACCGCAAGGCTGCCGAGCAGGGAGACGAGGACGGCGCGTGCTGCCTGGGCTTTTTGTACGAGTCCGGCGAGGGCGTGGAGCAGAGCTGGGAAAGCGCGGTGGAGTGGTACCGCAAAGCCGCCGAGGGCGGGCTGTCCCGGGGCATGTGCAATCTGGCTTGGTGCTATGAGCACGGCGAGGGCGTGGAGAAGAACCTGGAGGAGTCCTTCCTCTGGTATCGAAAGGCGGCGGAGCAGGGGGATCCCCGGGGCTTGTTCAGCGTGGCCCGGGCCTATGACTATGGCGTCGGCGTGGCCCAGGACGTGAACCTGGCCGCCCAGTGGTATCAAAAGGCCGCCGACGCCGGTTCCGCTCCCGCCACCTGCGACTTAGGCGTATGCTACGAGCGGGGCGAGGGCGTGCCCCAGAGCTTTGAGAAGGCGGTGGAGCTCTACCGCAAGGCCGCGGAGATGGGCAACGCCCCGGGCCAGTGCAATCTGGGCTTCATGTACGAGTCCGGCCGGGGCGTGGAGCAAAGCTGGGAGGAGGCGGTGAAGTGGTACTCCGCCGCCGCCCAGCAGGGCTTCCCCCGGGCCATGTGCAACCTGGCCTGGTGCTATGAGACGGGAAACGGTGTGGAGAAGAACCTGACCCGGGCCGTCCATTGGTACCGCAAGGCCGCCGGACAGGGCGAGGGCCGGGGCATGTACTGCATGGGGCTATGCTGCCGGTACGGCAAGGGCGTGGAGCAGAACCATGCCGAGGCCGCGAAATGGTTTGAGCGGGCGGCCAACGCGGGCTATTCCCGGGCGCTGTGCGACCTGGGCGTGTGTTATGAATTTGGCGAGGGCGTGGAGCTGAACCTGGAGCGGGCCGTGGACTGCTACCGCCAGGCGGCGGAGCGGGGCGACCCGGCGGGCCGGTGCAACCTGGGCTATATGTACGAGACGGGCCGGGGTGTGGAGCAGAACTACGGGGAAGCCGCGCGGCTTTACAAGCTGTCGGCGGAAGCGGGCTATCCTCGGGCCATGTGCTGCTACGGCTACTGCTGCGAGTCGGGCCAGGGCGTGGCGTCGGATATCTCCGCCGCCGCAGAATGGTATCGCCGGGCCGCCGAGGGCGGGGACGCCACCGGAGCCTGCAACCTGGGCTATCTCTATGAGACCGGCGAGGGTGTGGAGCAAAGCTGGGAGACCGCTGTGACCTATTACCGCCAGGCGGCGGAGCGGGGGCAGGCTCGGGGGCAGTATCTCCTGGGCTGGTGCTATGAGCACGGCAAGGGCGTGGCCGCCAGCGTGGAGCGGGCCCGGGAGCTGTACGAGGCTTCCGCCCAGCAGGACTACAAACACGCTGTGGAGGCTCTGGAACGGTTGAAGAATCCCCCGAAGCCGGAGGCGGCAAAGACCCCGACGGGAAAATCGCCGGAGAAGAAGGAGAGAAAGCCGGAAAAAGGCGGCTTCCTCAAAAGCCTTTTCGGCGGAAAGAAATAAGAAAGCCGCGCCTGGGGGCTGGACCTCCAGGCGCGGTTTACCGACAGGCGGTGCATGTTTATGAAATCCTCTTCTTCCTGGTGGAAGAATAAAATCGCGTATCAAATCTACCCCAAGAGCTTTCTGGACGGCAACGGAGACGGGATTGGAGATTTGCCCGGCGTCCTCTCCAAGCTGGATTACCTCAAGGACCTGGGAGTGGATATTCTCTGGCTCTCCCCGGTCTATCCCTCTCCCATGGTGGACCAGGGCTATGACATCTCCGACTATTACGGCGTCGACCCCTGTTTCGGGACCATGGAGGACATGGACGCCCTGATTCGGGAACTGAAGCGCCGGAAGATGCACCTGGTGATGGACCTGGTGGTCAGCCACTGCTCCGACCAGCACCGCTGGTTTCAGGAGGCCATCCGGGACCCGGGAGGAAAGTACGGGCAGTACTTTTACATAAAGCCCGGACGGAACGGCGGTCCGCCCAACAACTGGCGGGCGGAGTTCGGCGGAAGCTGCTGGGACCGCCTGCCCGGCTCGGACCTTTACTATTTCCACACCTTCGCCAAGGAGCAGCCGGACCTGAACTGGGAGAACCCGGAGGTACGACGGGAGATCTGCGACATGGTGAACTGGTGGCTGGATAAGGGCGTTTCCGGCTTCCGGCTGGACGCCATCATCAATTTGAAAAAGGACCTGAGCTTCCGGGACGGTCCCGCCGACAGCCCCGACGGCACCTGCGCCGTGTCCAAAATGCTGCCCCAGACGGCGGAGATTGGGGAATTTTTGAACCAGCTGAAACAAGAGTGCTTCCTCCCCCACAACGCCTTCACCGTAGGCGAGGTATTCAGCATCGCCTCGGAGCGGGTGACGGAGTTCGGCGGGCCGGAGGGCTATTTTTCCACCCTCTTCGACTTTGGGCACTGCGTGGCGGACCACAGCGGAGCCTATTGGTATCAATACAAGCCCTTCGATTTCCGGGTCTGGCGGGACGCGGTGTTCCAGTCCCAGAAAAATGCCGGGAACTCCGTGTTTCTGGCCAATATTCTGGAAAACCACGACCAGCCCCGGAGCCCCAGCTTCTTCCTGCCGGAGGGGGACGACGGCTATGAGGGAATCACCGCCCTGGCGACCCTGTCCGTGCTGCTGCGGGGCATCCCCTTCCTCTATCAGGGCCAGGAAATCGGCATGCGGAATGGGGATTTCCGCACGGTGGAGGACTTTGAGGACCTAAGCACCCGGGATCAGTACCGGGCGGCCCGGGCCGCCGGGCGGACGGAGGAGGAGGCCATGGCAGCCTGCCGCCGCCACAGCCGGGACAACGCCCGGACTCCTATGCAGTGGACCGGCGGCGAGCACGCCGGGTTCACCAGCGGCACGCCCTGGTTTCCGGTGAATCCCAACTACCGGGAGCTGAACGCGGAGGCCGACGCCGCCTCGGAGCGGTCCGTCCGGGGGTGGTACAAGCGCCTACTGGACCTGCGTAAGGACCCGGAGTGGGAGGATACGCTGGTTTATGGCGGCTTTCGGCCCGCGTTTCAGGAGGAGTCGGAGATTTTTGCCTACTGGCGGACCGGGGCAGCGTCTGGGAAGCGAATTTTAGTCCTTTGCCACTATGGCCGGGGAACGGTTTCCGTTCCCTTTGAAGAGCCCTTCCGGGTGCTGCTGAACAACAGTGACGGACTGGAGAGCCGGGAGGGTCGCCTTTGGCTGCATACCTATCAAGTTGTGGTCCTGGGCTGTGGGGCCGGAGAAGAGGAGGAGCTATGATTCGCAATCTTGTCTTTGATATGGGCAACGTGCTGATTCAATGGAAGCCCAATCTATTCGTGGAGGCCCTGGGCGTCCCGGAGGAGGACCGGGCCCTGCTTTTGCGGGAGGTGTTCGGCTCTGTGGAGTGGATTCAGATGGACCGGGGAACCCTCTCCTTTGAGGATGGGCTGGCCGCCATCTGCCGCCGCCTGCCGGCGGGGCTCCACGCTTCCGCTCGGGAGCTGACCCTGGACTGGTGGCGGCGCTGGCTGCTGCCTGTGGAAGGCATGGCGGACTTGGTGCGGGAGCTGAAGGGGCTAGGATATGGCATTTACCTGCTGTCCAACGCCAAGGAGGACCTGCCCCGGTATTTTGACCGTATTCCGGGCAGCGAGAGCTTTGACGGTAGAATCGTCTCCGCCGACTGGAAACTTTTGAAGCCCCAGCCGGAGATTTACGGGACTCTGCTCCGGGAATATGGACTTCGAGCGGAGGAGTGCTTCTTCATTGACGATCTGAACATCAACATCGAGGGAGCCTGGTTTGTGGGCATGGACGGCGCGATTTTCGACGGGGACCTGCCCCGCCTCCGCCGGGTTCTGAACGCCGCCGGTGTGCCGGTGGAGCTTTGACAAAAGCGTCCGCCGGGACCGCAGTCCTGGCGGGAGAGCTTTTGTGGGTCGGACGGCCAGCGGTTCCTGCCAATTTCACTCTTTTCAAGCAAAGCCGCAAAAAGAGCTGGATTCGCGGCGGAAGAGGAAACAAGGAACATTTTTAACGAATGGCTGGTGAGGGATACGAGCAAGAAAATCAAGG
>CAQXTN010000064.1:0-8840 GCA_948916585.1 uncultured Oscillibacter sp.
GATGTCGTCCAGCACCACCCGTCCCTCCCGAACCCGGGGGGAAATGGTTTTGTGGAGAGCCTCCGGCTGCTCCAGAATCTCTTTGAACATGAAGTGGGGATAGCCGCCCTTCTCAGCGGAGGCCGCGTCCCAGTCGATACGGCTGTGCTCCTTTTCCAAAAGGTTCCCCTCGCTGTCGAACACGTCCACGCTCTGGGCCGTCAACACGGCGATTTCCCCGTCGTTCATATAAGCCACATCCCGGGTGTGCCGGATGATGGCCGTGGCGTCGGAGGCGATGAAGTTCTCCCCATTCCCAAAGCCGATGATCAGCGGGCTGTCCTTCCGGGCGGCGATGAGGGCGTTGGGGTAGTCGGAGCAGATGATGCCGAAGGCATAGGACCCCTCAATCCGCCGCAGGCACCGGCCCACGGCTTCCAGCATGTTCCCGCACTCCTGGTAGTGAAACTCCAGGAGGTGGGCCGCGACTTCCGTGTCCGTCTCGGAGGTGAAGGCCACCCCCCGCCGGGTAAGGAGCTCTTTCAGCTCCAGGTAATTCTCTATGATGCCGTTATGTACCAGGGCGATTTTTCCGTCCCCGCTGACGTGGGGGTGGGCGTTGACGTCGTTGGGCTCCCCGTGGGTGGCCCAACGGGTGTGCCCGATACCCAGGGTTCCCTCCAGGTCCACCCCGTCATGAGTCAGGTCCGCCAGGACCTGTAAGCGGCCCTTGGACTTGCGGACCTGAAGTCCCTTGGTCTCCGACCGGACGGCCACGCCCGCCGAGTCATACCCCCGGTACTCCATCTGCCTCAGGCCCTCCAGCAGCACGGGGGCGGCCTGCTTTTGGCCTACAAAGCCAACAATTCCACACATGGAAATTCGTTCCTCCTAATTTGAAAAATTAAGAGGACAAATGCGCAGTCACTTGTCTCCTCAGGACGGTCACGGCCCTTCTGTTTTGCGGTCGCCCGCATATTTGTAAGCCGTGTCACGCGCCCGCCCAGGGCACGGAGGGGCATCCGCCGAACAACTCGATACTCCCCTCACCTCGTTATCCGGCCGAAGCCGGCGCATGGCGCTTTGATGGGAATTTTCCCATGGCCTCCTTTCACCTCTGCGATTTTGTCCCGGCCTTTCGGCCTTACTGCATTATACGAAAGCGGGGCACAAATGTCAACTCACCCGGACATCCGGCCCCTGTCCGAAAATTTTGCCAACTTTTCCCCCTCCGCGTCTTGCCGCCGCCCTGGCAAAATGGTATACTAATCTCAATACGGTTCCCGGCTCCGCCGGAGCCCACAAAATCCATGAAACCTCACGGAAAGGAAGCTGCATCATGCTGAACGTCAAATCCTTCCAGATCGAAAACTTTATCCCCGCCGATTACCAGAACGCCGCCGCCCCCCGGCTGGCGGAGGCCCAGGAAAAGCTCCAGAAGCACACCGGAGCGGGCCGCGAGTTCACCGACTGGGTCCGCCTCCCCGTGGACTACGACAAGGAGGAGTTCGCCCGCATCCAGGCCGCCGCCAGGAAAATTCAGGGCAACTCCAAGGCCCTGGTGGTCATCGGCATCGGCGGAAGCTACCTGGGCGCCCGGGGCGTGGTGGAATACCTCTGCTCCCCCAACTACAACCAGAAGAAAAACAAAAAAACCCCCAACATCTATTTCGTGGGCAACGGCCTCTCCGCCGACGCCATGCAGGAGGTCTTTGACCTCATCGGGGACGAGGATTTCT
Organism: uncultured Oscillibacter sp.; assembly: GCA_948916585.1. Classification (GTDB taxonomy): domain Bacteria; phylum Bacillota; class Clostridia; order Oscillospirales; family Oscillospiraceae; genus Oscillibacter. The sequence continues at coordinate 1,719 of CAQXTN010000064.1, forward strand.
CCGTCAACGTCATCTCCAAGTCCGGCACCACCACCGAGCCCGCCGTGGCCTTCCGCTTCTTCCGGGACGCCCTGGAGAAGAAATACGGCAAGGCCGGGGCCAAGGGGCGCATTTACGCCACCACCGACAAGGCCCGGGGGGCCTTGAAATCCCTGGCCAACGAGGAGGGCTGGGAGAGCTTTGTGGTGCCCGACGGCGTGGGCGGGCGGTACTCCGTCCTCACCGCCGTGGGCCTGCTGCCCATCGCCGTGGCCGGAATCAGCGTTGAAGAGCTCATGGGCGGCGCGGCCAAGATGATGAAGGTCTGCGAGACCGCCTCCTATGAAAACCCGGCCTGGACCTACGCCGCCCTCCGGGACGCGCTGTATCAGAAGGGCTGGAGCATCGAGGTGCTGGCCTGCTACGACCCCGCCTTCCGCTTCATGCTGGAGTGGTGGAAGCAGCTCTACGGCGAGAGCGAGGGCAAGGACGGCAAGGGCCTCTTCCCCGCAAGTGTGGAGTTCACCGCGGACCTTCACTCCATGGGCCAGTATATCCAGGCCGGGCGGCGCATCATGTTTGAGACCGTGGTCCGCCTGGGGGCCTCCCAGCACCAGCTGCTGGTTCCCAAGGACGAGGTCAACGGCGACGGGCTGAACTTCCTGGCCGGAGAATCCATGGACTACATCCGGGACAAGGCCATGGAGGGCACCCTGCTTGCCCACACCGAGGGCGGCGTGCCCAACGTCATCGTGGAAACCGACGGCAAGAGCGCCGACTCCCTGGGCCAGCTCATCTACTTCTTCGAGTACGCCTGCGGATTGTCCGGCTACCTGCTGGAGGTCAACCCCTTCGACCAGCCCGGCGTGGAGGCTTACAAGAAGAACATGTTCGCCCTGCTGGGCAAGCCCGGCTATGAGGCCCAGAAGGCCGAGCTGGAAGCCAAGCTGGGCAAGTAAGCCGCTTTTTGCGGCAGACCGCAGCGTAAAGCCGCTCACCAAAGGCCGCCCCGTCCCATAAGCGAGGCGGCCTTCTTCAAACCAGTGTGAAAACGATTACCGCACCCAAATCTTTACTTTCAGGAGGCGTCTATGAAACAGGCAATTCAAATCGGCGCGGGCAACATCGGCCGGGGGTTCATCGGGGCCCTGCTCAGCCAGGCGGGCTGGCACGTCACCTTTGCCGACGTGGTGGAGCCCATCATCGAGGCGCTGAACCGGGATCACGGCTACACGGTTCACATTCTGGACAAGGAGCCCGGCGAAACCGCCATCCGCAATGTGGACGGCGTAATCTCCACCTCCCCGGAGTTCGCCCAAAAGGTGGCCCAATGCTCCCTCATCACCACCGCCGTGGGTCCCAACGTCCTGCCCATCATCGCCAAGTCCATCGCGGGGGGTATTCAGACCCGCATCCGGGCCGGGAACACGGAGCCCATGAACGTGGTGTGCTGCGAGAACGGCCTGCGCACCACCACCCGCCTGAAAAACGAGGTGGTGAAGCACCTGAGCCAGGAGGAAACCGCCTTCCTGGAGGAGCATATCGGCTTTGCCGACTGCGCCGTGGACCGCATCTGCCCCAAGCCCAGCTTTGACAACATCCTGGACGCCGCCGTAGAGCGCTACTGTGAGTGGGACGTGGAAGCCGCCGCCTGGAAGGGCGAGAAGCCGGACATCCCGGGCCTCACCTTCGCGGACAACCTGATGGCCTATCTGGAGCGAAAGCTCTTCACCCTCAACAGCGGCCACGCCATCTGCGCCTACCTTGGCTACCTGCGGGGCTATGGAACCATCAAGGACAGCATCGCGGACCCCGCCATCGGGGAGATTGTCCACGCCGCCATCTCCGAGAGCGGCGAGGGCCTTATCAAGGAGTTCGGCTTCGACCCGGACGCGCACCACGCCTATGTGGAGAAGATTTTCGCCCGCTATCAGAACCCCTTCCTGGAGGACGAGGTACTCCGGGTGGGCCGGGAGCCCATTCGGAAGCTGGAGGCCGGGGACCGGCTCATCAAGCCCCTGGCCACCACCGCCTCCTACGGTCTGCCGGTGGACCACCTGATCTTCGGCGCCGCCGCCGCCCTGCGGTTCGACTGCCCGGAGGACCCCCAGAGCGTCGAGCTCCAGGCCAAGATTAAGGCCGAGGGTCCCGCCGCCGCCCTGGAAGCCTACTCCGGCCTGAATGTGGAAAGTCCCCTGTTTGGCCGTATTCTGGATGTTTACAACGCCTTAGCGGTTGCCAAAAAGTAACTTTCCGCTTCCGGCGGGGCGGAGGATTCTTCCTCCGCCCCGTTCTGATTTCCCAGGAAATCTTTCCCTTCCCTTTTAGGGGAAAGCCTGTTAGAATGAGATTATAAATCGGAAACGTTCCGGGAGAGAGAGGAAAGCTTATGAAACGCCGTCTGGCCGGCCTTCTGGCGGTTTTGCAGCTGCTGGTGTGCGCCGTTCCCGCCGCGGCGGCGGAATGGGACCCCAATGCCTCCCTGTTGCCGCGGCCGGACCTGCCGGAGCTTGCGGAGACCATGCCCCGGACCGGGGAGACAGAGGACGCGTTCAGCATGGTCGTCAGCTTCACCGGCGACATGCTGCTGGCCTCCCTCCACGGCAGGCGGGCGGCGGGAAACTTCCTGGACTACGCCGCCAAGCAGGAACCGGAGTATTTTCTCCAGCACGTCCGGCCCATCTTCGAGGCGGACGACTTCACCGTGGCGAACCTGGAAAACGTGCTGACGGACCGGAACCTCACTCCCAAGGAGAAGGACACGGACCCCGCCTATTGGTTTCGGGCCTCCACGGCCAACACAGACATTCTCACCTCCTCCGGCGTGGAGGCGGTGTCCCTGGCCAACAACCACACGGGAGACTATGGTGCGGCCGGCTATATGGACACGGTGAAGGCCGTTTCCGCCGCCGGTCTGGAATACGGCGGCAACGACCGGACCTTTTACCTGGAGAAGTACGGTTACCGCGTTGCCGTCATCTGCCACGGCCTCTGGAACGAGGGGCAGGCCGGGAGCATCCTCCGGCGCCTCAAGGCGGCGGAGCGGGAATCCGACTTCCAAGTGGTTTTTTGCCACGGCGGAGCGGAGGGCGCCCACACCCCGGAAGCGTGGCGGGTGCGGGCCTCCCGCCGTCTGGTGGACGGCGGCGCGGACCTGGTGCTGGGGAACCATCCCCACGTGCTCCAGCCCCGGGAGGTCTACCAGGGCAAGGAGATTGTCTACTCCCTGGGAAACTTCTGCTTCGGCGGCAGCCGGGGACCGGAGAATCGGACCGTCATCTACCAGCTCATCCTCCAGGTGGAGAACGGGGAGCTGGCAAGCGTGTCCTCGGAGCTGATTCCCTGCTATGTCCACACCGGCGGCAGGGTCAACAACTACTGCCCCGCCCCCATTGAGGACGAGGCCCAGCGCCAGCGGGTGCTGGACTTCATGGACGGGAAGGTCAAGCTGCCCTGCTGACGGCATACGGAGGAAGGGCTCAAAAATTCTTTTCAGGGTCTTATCATGTTTATAAAAAGTTTTGCGGCGTCTGAACAGGACGCCGCATTTTTTGATTTTTAGCAGGGAAATCTCAGACTATCACGCAAAATATCTTTACTTTTCTCATAATTTTTGTAAAAATGCTCTCGACGAAATTTCCTTTTTCTGCTATAATTATCTTTATTAAGGTAGGCTCCCGCAATGGAGATGACGTTTCTCCTCCGGCGCGGCAAACGGAAAGACTTCTTTTTCGAGGACTTCGACGTAAGGGCAGGCAATGGAAACGGAAAGGAACAGGTAACATGGATCACACTCAGCTCAGCGTTTTGGACCTTGGCATCATCGCGTTTTATCTGGTCTCCATGGTGGCTGTGGGCATTTACTTTGTCCGGCGCGTCAAGAACACCGGGGACTATTATGTGGCGGGCCGGACCCTGGGACCCTTGGTGATGATGGCCACGGTCTGCGCCACCATCATCGGCGGCAGCGGCCTTATGGGACGGGCGGGCGTCGCCTATTCCAGCGGCTTCAAGGCGGTGCTCACCGCCGTTCCCTACCTTTTGGGTATGTTCCTCTTTTCCGGCATCGCCGGGAAGATTTCCGATATCGGCATAAAGTACGACGTGACCTCCATCCCGGACCTCTTCCATCGCCGCTTTGGCAAGACGGCGAAAATACTGCTGGCGGCCATGGTGGCCTTCACCATGATGGGCACTGTGGCCTCCCAGGTGACAGCCACCGCCACCATCATCAACATGCTGGGGGGCCAGGTGGGCCTCAGCTTTGAGGCCGGGGCCCTCATCGCCTGCGTCATCTTCATGGTCTACACCGCCTCCAGCGGCCTCTTCGGCGTGGTGTACACCGACGTTCTCCAATTCTACATGCTGATTCTCTTCGTCTATATCCTCATCCCCGCGGCTTCCCTCAAGAGCATCGGCGGCTTTTCCAACTTCCTGGCGGGCCTGGACCCCGCCTTGGCGAAGCCCTACCTAAACGGTGATATCCTGGGAGACATCGTGACCTATCTGGTCTTTACCATGGCCGGGGCGGAGATGTGGCAGCGGGCCTTCGCCGCCAAGGACCGCGGCTCCGCCAAAAAAGGCATGTTCCTGGGCACCGCCGTCTACGGCGTCACCATCGCTCTGGTCTACTTCATGGGTGTGGCCGCCCATCAGGTCATCGGGGACGACGTTCTGGCGGCCTATGGCAACACCGACGCCGTCGTCCCGGCCCTGGCCATCCACGTGCTGCCTATCGGCTTGACCGGCCTGGCCCTGGCGGGTATTCTCTCCGTCATCATGTCCACAGCGGACAGCTATCTGCTGGTCAGCGTCCAGACCTGTGTCCACGACATCGGCAAGACCTTCTTCCCGGAGATGAAGGACAAGACGGAAATCCTCCTCTCCCGAATCTTCTCCATCATCCTGCCCCTGGGCGCGTTGGTCATTGCGCTTTACATCAAAAACGCTTATAATATTCTCATGTTCGCCTGGAGCTTCTACGCGGCGGCGGCAGGCATCCCGGCCTTTGCCGCCCTTTTCTGGAGGAAGGCCACCTCCGCCGGCGTCATCGCCGGTATGGCCGCCGGCTTCACCGTCTGCGTCGGCTGGAAGCTGGCGGGAGAGCCCTTTGGCCTGGGTTCCGCCGTGCCGGGGACCATCGCCTGCGGCGCGGCCCTGATCGCGGTCAGCCTGGCCACGTACAAGAGCCGCCCCTCAGTCTTTCTGGATGCGAAGAAGGCTTAAACCGGGCGCATTTCGCTGCGGGGAAAACCCTGCGGAAAGGGGATCATCGATGCTGACCTTGGACATGATACGAGACGCGCGGAAGGCGCTGGAGAGCGTTGCCCGCCAGACGCCTCTGGACCCCGCTCCCAAACTGGGCCGGAACCTTTACATCAAGGCAGAGAATTTGCAGCTCACCGGCTCCTTCAAGCTTCGGGGCGCCTTCAACAAAATCCGCTCCCTCACACCGGAGGAAGCGGAAAAAGGCGTCATCGCCTGTTCCGCCGGAAACCACGCCCAGGGCATCGCCCTGTCCGCCGCCCGGCTGGGCATCCCCTCCGTCATCTGCATGCCCGCCGGGGCCCCCATCAGCAAGGTGGAGGCCACGAAGGGCTACGGCGCCCGGGTGGTGCTGGTCCCCGGCGTATACGATGACGCCGCGACAGAGGCCCAGCGCCTTTGCCGGGAGGAGGGCTATACCTTCGCCCATCCCTTTGACGACCCCTTCGTCATCGCCGGTCAGGGCACCATCGGCCTGGAAATTCTACAGCAGCTGCCCGACGTGGAGCAGGTGGTGGTCCCCATCGGCGGCGGCGGGCTCATCAGCGGCGTGGCCTTTGCCGTGAAGCGGCTAAAGCCCTCCTGCCGGGTGGTGGGGGTTCAGGCGGCGGGCGCGCCCTCCATGTACCTCTCCCTCCACGCCGGGGAACCTACGGAGCTTTCCGGCGTGGCCACCATTGCCGACGGCATCGCCGTAAAGCGGCCCGGAAACCGGACCTTTGCCCTGTGCCGGGAATACGTGGACGAGGTGGTCACCGTCACGGAGGATGAAATTGCCTCCGCCATTCTGGCGCTGATGGAGGAGCAGAAAACCGTGGCGGAGGGGGCTGGAGCCACCCCGGTGGCCGCCTGTATGTTCGGCAAGGTCCCCACCGACGGGCGGAAAACCGTCTGCTTGGTCTCCGGCGGCAACGTGGACGTGACCACCCTCTCCCGCATCATCACCAAGGGCCTGTCCAAGGCGGGCCGTCTGGTGGAGCTGACCACTAAAGTGGAGGATAAGCCGGGCAGCCTTCTGCGGATGCTCCAGGTGGTGTCGGACAGCGGGGCCAACATCATCAGCGTCAACCACAACCGGGAGGACAAGGACTCCGACGTGGGAGCCTGCGTCGTCACCATGGTGCTGGAGACCCGGGACAGCCGCCACGCGGAAGCCTTGCAGCTGGAGCTGCTGTCCAGGGGGTATCTCATGCGGTGAATTCCACGAGGCAATGTCCGCAAAAATCCCATGCCCGGGATCTATTTTCAAACCGGCTCCAGCCTGTACGGTTCTCATTACAAAAAGCCCTGGGGGCGGAGAGGAGCGCGCGTGAACTTTCAAAGCTATTTTCCGATTTGGAGCAAGCTGACCACCCCTCAGCAAACTCGAGTCCTAACCGGCCTGACGGAACGGAGCGTTCAAAAAGGGGCCCCGCTTCACAACGGCTCCGCGGACTGCACCGGGCTTTTGCTGGTAAGGTCTGGTCAGCTTCGGGCGTATATCCTCTCCGACGAAGGCCGGGAGATTACGGTCTATCGCCTGTTTGACCGGGACCTGTGTCTGCTTTCCGCCTCCTGCATGCTACGGAGCGTACAGTTTGACATTACCATTGAGGCGGAGAAGGACACGGAGCTCTGGATCATTCCCACCGAGCTTTACCAGCAGCTCATGGAGGAATCCGCCCCTGTCGCCAACTACACCAATGAGATCATGGCGGCCCGCTTTTCGGAGGTCATGTGGCTGATGGAGCAAATTCTGTGGAAGAGTCTGGACAAGCGGGTGGCGGCCTTCCTGCTGGAGGAGTCCGACATCGAGGGCAGTCCGCTGCTAAAGCTCACCCATGAGACCATCGCCAACCACCTGGGCACCCACCGGGAGGTCATCACCCGGATGCTCCG
>CAQXTN010000065.1:0-8678 GCA_948916585.1 uncultured Oscillibacter sp.
AGACCGTGGACACCCAGCTCCATATCTACGGGGAAATCCTCCGCCGCCACGCCCGGCCCAGGCGGGAGCGGGACGGCGTGGTGATCTGCGGGGCCTATGGCCGGGGCAACGCCGGGGACGACGCGATTTTGGAGGCCATCCTGGAAGAGACGCGGTCCATCGACCCGGACATGCCCGTGACGGTTATCTCCAAAAATCCCAAGGCCACCCGCCTTTCCTACCGGGTCCGCTCCGTCAGCCGGATGGACCTTTCCGGCTGGCTGGGGGCCATGAAACAGGCGAGGCTCTATATCAACGGCGGCGGAAGCCTCATCCAGGACGTGACCTCCCGCCGCTCCCTCTGGTTCTACCTCATGAACATCCGGGCCGCCAAATGGGCGGGCTGCAAGGTTCAGATGTACGGCTGCGGCATCGGCCCCGTCAAGCGGGAGAATCACCGGAAGCTGGCGGCCAAGGTGCTGAACCGGAACGTGGACGTGATTACCCTCCGGGAGCCGGACTCCCTGGAGGAACTGAAATCCATGGGGGTGGACAGGCCGGAAATCAAGCTGACGGCGGACCCGGCCCTGACCCTCGCCCCGGCGGCGGCGGAAAAGACGGACAGCGTGCTCCTCCGGGCGGGCATCCCGCCCCGGGGGGAGCGGTTCATCTGCTTCGCCCTCCGGCCCTGGCCGGGCTTTTCGGAGAAGGCCCCCCTCTTTGGGGCCGCCGCCCGGTACGCCTGGGAGCGCTACGGCCTCACCCCCGTCTTTACGGCGGTGGAGAAGGGCCAGGACCCCGCCGCCGCCCGGGAGGCGGCGGAGTGCCTGGGGGACACGCCCCATTACTTCCTGGACGACGCCGGGGCCGCCGGGACCATCATCGGGGCCTTGTCCCGGATGGAGGCGGTGGTGTCCATGCGGCTCCACGCCCTGATTTTCGCCGCCGGGCAGGGCATCCCCCTGGCGGGGGTGGTGTACGACCCCAAGGTCTCCTCCTTCCTGCGGTATATCGGGCAGGAGAACTTCGCGGACCTAAAGGACCTGACCCAGGAAACCCTGAACGCCATGATTGACCGTGCCGCCGCCCAGGCCGTGGACAAGCGGGCCCAGGCGGAGGCGGTCCGAAAGCTGCGGGAGCTGGAGCGGGGCAACGTGGACATCGCCTCCCGGTTTTTGCGGGACGGCGGCTGATTTCCCAGGGCGGCCGCTCCTTACCGGGAGCAGAGGGCCCGCTGGGTGGCGATGGTTGCCAGGGTATCGCCCAATTGGACCAGAATTGCCGCCACCAGCCCCAGCTCCTCGTCGCTGAGCGGACCCGAAATGGCCACCGCCAGGGAGTTCACCATGGTGGTCAGGGCCAGAGGGTCGCGGTTGGGAACGTTCATAGCATCACCCCTCCCATGGTATGAAACAAAAAGCCGGGCCGTTCCTCCGTAAAAGCTTCGGAGGAACGGCCCGGCTTTTTGCTTATTTTCCGGGTCCCTCAAACCCCGGCGAAGTGGAACACGACGCCCACCGCGGCGGAAAGAGCGATGAACACAATGGGGTGGAGGCCGGTCACCTTCTTGGGCGCGAAGTTGGTCAGCATGATCAAAAGCGCCGCCAGCAGCAGCCCCGGCACGTTGAGGAGGCTCCCGCCGCTGAGGACCGGGGTCTTGACGACGCCGCCGCTTTGGGCCGCCAGCTGGACGGTGGTCAGCACCTCCAGCGCCACCGCCGCGCAGGCCGCGCCGATGAGCCCCGTGGAGGCGGGGCGGAGGCCGTAAAAGGCCCGGTCCACATAGGGGTTGTTCCGAAAGCTGTGGAGCACCGCCGCCACAATCAAAATCACGATGATGGAGGGGGTCACCTCCCCCAAGGTGGCGATGATGGCCCCGGGAATTCCCGCCGCCGTAAAGCCCACGTAGGTAGCCATGTTGATGCCGATGGGGCCGGGGGTGGACTCCGACACCGCCAGCATGTTCATCAAATCCGTGTAGGTGTACCAGCCGGTGGACTCGCCGATGGCCTGGAGAAAGGGCAGGGTGGCCATGCCGCCGCCCACGGCGAAAAGACCGGTCTTGAAAAACTCCCAGTAGAGCTGCAAACAGGTGGTAATCATGCTCTTTTCACCTCCAGATTTTTAAGAAGGATGCCCGCCAGGGCCGAGCCGATGACGAACCACACCGGGGAGAGCCTCAAAAATACGCCCCCCAGAAGGACCACCGCGAAGATGGCCGCCGTCCGCTTATCCACCACGGATTTTTTCAAGAGCTTCAGCACCGCGTTGAAAATCAGCACGCAGACGCAGACCTGAATCCCGGCGAAGGCGTTCTTCACCCAGGCCAGGTCCGCGAAATTGGAGATCAGCCCCGCCAGAATGGAGATGATCACCACGGAGGGGAACACCAGCCCCAGGGTGGCCGCGACGCCCCCGGAGACGCCGCCGCGTTTTTGCCCGATGAAGGTGGCCGTGTTGACGGCGATGATGCCCGGGGTGCACTGGCCGATGGCGTAATAGTCCGTCAGCTCCTCCTCGGTGGCCCAGCCCTTGCTGTCCACCACCTCCCGCTGGAGGATGGGCAACATCGCCATGCCGCCGCCGAAGGTCATGACCCCCATTTTCGCGAAGGTCCAGAAAAGCTCCCAGAGCTGCTGGAATTTGTTCTTGCCGTTCATGAAACGCCTCTTTCCTTGTCGTTACTCCGTATAGCCCCACAGGCCCCGGACGGAGACCTCGCCGGAGCGGACGGTCCGCTCCTTCCCGTCCGCCCCCCGGACTACCAGGCTGAATTCCTCGTCGATATCCACCGCCTGGGCGGTCTCCCGCTCTCCGCCGCCGAAGGGGAGAAGCCGGACGGTTTTTCCCAGGTTCACGCAACGGCTTCGGTAGGCCGCGAGATACGCCGACAGGTCTCCGGACAGCAGCGCGGCGTAAGCCCGGTCCAGCTCCTCCAGCAGCGCCGCCGCCAATTGGGGCCGGGACACAGGCCGCCCCAGGACCTGGCGCAGGGAGGTGGCCACCTCCCGCACCTCCGGCGAGAAGTCCTCCTCCCCCTGGCCCACGTTGACGCCGACGCCCAGCACCAGGGACTGGACCCGCCCTGTCTCCGCCTCCAGGGACAGCTCCGTCAAAATGCCGCAGAGCTTCTTCCCGTTCAAAACCGGGTCGTTGGGCCATTTCAGCCCCGGCCGGGCGCCGCAGACCCGCTCCACGGCGGCGCACACGGAAACCCCCGCCAGGGCCGTCACCGGCGGCAGGCGGTCCGGCGGCAGGGGAGGCCGGAGGAGCACGGACAGATAGACGCCCTGACCCTTGGGGGACTGGAAGGAGCGGTCCATCCGTCCCCGGCCCGCCGTCTGGCTGTCGGCAATGGCCACCGTGCCGTCGGGGGCGCCGGGCTGGGCTTTTAAATAGTTGTTGGTGGAGTCCAGCTCCGCGAAGCACCGCAGCTCCCTTCCCACCACCGCCGTCTTTCCCAGGAAGCCGCGGATTTCCTTCTCCGTCAAAGCGTCCGGCGCGGCGGCGAGGCGGTAGCCCAGGCCGGTCCGGGCCTCGATCTCATAGCCCTCCCGCCGCAGGGCGTCCACCGCCTTCCACACGGCGGCGCGGCTGAGGCCCAGGCGGCCGCTTAAATCCTGACCGGAGAGGAAGCCTCCTTCCCCCCGCAGCAGCGATAATACCTCTTCCCGGCTGCTCATAGCATCCCTCCTTGTGAAACGGAACCAGTGTAGCACATTTTTTCGGGGCTGTAAATACACAAACGTGGATTGACAAAGAGGTGGACCTATGCTATAATAAGGATGTCCTTTGACTACAAGGTTTGCTGCTCCTGATTTATGAACAGCGGATTTTGTGGTCTCTTTTTTTATGCTTCAACGGAGCAAGTACCGGCGGACCCAGGCCGGAGAGAAAGAAAAGGGCGAAGCGTATCGAGACGCGGTCACCGCGAAGCGCGCCCCGGCGGAAGCGGGCGCAAACAAGGAGGAGGAAGAACCATGAAAACCGAGAAGCGAACCAATGCGGAGTACACCAGCCCCTATGAATTCCACGGGCGCGTCCCCCTGCGCCAGGCCATCCCCCTGGGGATGCAGCACGTGCTGGCCATGTTCGTGGGCAACCTGACGCCGCTGATGATCATTTGCGGCATCTGCGGCATCAGCGGCAGCGAACCGGCCCTGTACGTGACCTTGCTGCAAAACGCCATGCTGGCGGCGGGCCTCATCACCTTGATTCAGCTCTGGTCCATCGGCCCCGTGGGCGGACAGGTGCCCATCATCATGGGTACCAGCTCCGGCTTTTTGGGGGTCATGAAGGGCGTGGCCGCCAACCCCGCCATGGGCGGCGGCATCGTGGCCTACAGCGCCATCGTCGGCGCGGCCATGGTGGGCGGCGTCTGCGAGGCGGCCCTGGGCTTTTTCATCAAGCCCTTGCGGAAGTTTTTCCCGCCGGTGGTCACCGGCAGCGTGGTGCTGGCCATTGGCCTAAGCCTCATCAGCGTGGGCGTGAACTCCTTTGCCGGAGGCAGCGGGGCCAAGGACTTCGGCTCCCTGCCAAACCTGCTGCTGGGCCTTCTGGTGCTGACGGTTATCGTGGCGCTGAAGCACTTTACAAAGGGGATTACATCCACCTCCTGCATCCTCTGCGGAATCATTGTGGGGTATGTCGTGGCCTCCGTCATGGGCTTTATGCTGCCCCATGAGCTGGTGGACGCGGAGGGCAATGCCTTCACCGCCTCCTGGTATGTGAACTGGGCCAAGATCGGCGAGGCTAAGTGGATTTCCATTCCCCAGCTTCTGCCCGTAAAGCCCACCTTCAACGTCCACGCCATCCTCTCCATCCTGATCATGTTCCTGGTCACCGCCGTGGAGACCATCGGGGACATCTCCGGCTGTGTGGAGGGCGGCATGGGCCGGGAGGCCACCGCCAAGGAGCTCTCCGGCGGCGTGGTGTGCGACGGCGTGGGCTCCGTCATCTCCTCCCTGTTCTCCTCTCTGCCTACCACCTCCTTCTCCCAGAACGTGGGGCTGGTGACCATGACCAAGGTGGTCAACCGCATGGCCCTGACCTGCGGCGCGGTGTTCCTGGTGCTGGCGGGGCTGAGCCCCAAGCTGGCGGCGGTGATCTCCATTATGCCCCAGAGCGTCCTGGGCGGGGCGGCGGTGATGATGTTCGCCTCCATCGCCGTGTCCGGCATCAAGCTTTTGACCAAGTACGGCGTTACCAACCGGGTGGTGACCATCGTGTCCATCGCCATGGGCCTGGGCTATGGCCTGGGCGCCACCGCCGGGGCCCTGGAGGGCCTGCCGGAGCCGGCGCGGCTGGTGTTCGGCGGCTCCGGTATCGTGCCGGCGGCGGTGCTGGCCATCATCCTCAACATCGCCATCCCCAAGGACCAGGAGGACCTGGACAACGAGGCCCGGGCCAACGGGGAGAAGGGGGAGGCGTAACATCCCCTCGCCCCCTGCCAGCGGCGGCATACAAAAACGGCGCCCGAAACCGTGCGGTTTCGGGCGCCGTTTCGTCTCGGGGGCTCGCGCCTCACAGGGACTTGTCCAGAACCTCCGTATAGGCGGCGGGAGGGAAGGCCCCCACCTTCCGGTCAAATTCCCGGCCCTGCTTGAGAAAGACCACCGTGGGAATGTTCATCACGCCGAAGCGCCGGGCCAGCTCCGGCTCCTCGTCCACGTTGACCTTGGCCACCAGGGCCTTGCCCTCGTACCGGGTCGCCAGGTCCTCCATCACGGGGCCCAGCATCTGGCAGGGGCCGCACCAGGGGGCCCAGAAGTCCACCATCGCCAGAGGGGCCTGGCCCGCCAGGCTGTCAAATTCCGCTGTTTTCAAATGCCGCAACGCCATATCGCAACGCTCCTTTTTTAAAATTCTTTCGTGCTTCTTATGCCAGCGCCGCCGCGAAGGCGGCGGCCTTTTGGCCCGCGATCAGGCCCTCTCCCACGGCCTTGGAGACCTGCAAGGGCCCGCCGGTGCAGTCCCCGGCGGCAAACACGCCGGGAAGGTTTGTCCGCGTCTCCCGGTCCACCGTCACAAAGCCCCCCTCCGCCACAAGGCCCGGGAACAGGTCCCCGGGGGCCATGGCGGGCCGCAGGAGGAACACGCCCTCCACCGCCGCCTCCGCGCCGCCGCAGGTGACGGATTCCACCTTCTCCGTGCCTTGGATGGAGCAGTCCCGGGGCTTGTCGAAGTAGAGAACCTCGCAGCCGACGCTCCGCAAAAACGCCGCCTCCTTCTCCGCCGAGGGGGTCCAGCCCAGGACGGCCACCTTCTTCCCCCGGTAGAGCATCCCGTCGCAGGTGGCGCAGTAGCTCACGCCCCGGCCCAGCAGCTCCGCCTCCCCGGGGAACTTCCTCCCCCGGGCCACGCCCGCCGCCAGCACCACGGCCTTGGCCTGGGCCATGGTGTTTCCGACGCTCACATACCAGTCCTCCCCGGAGCGCAGGGCGCTGAGGACCCGCCCCTCCTGAAAGTCCGCCCCGGCGGCCTCTCCGTGGCGGCGGAAGGCCGTCAGCAGCTCCGCCCCGGACACGGCGGGAAGGCCCAGGTAGTTGTCCACCCGCTCCGCTTTCCAGAGGGGATTTTCCTCCAGGGGGTTGGAGACCACCAGCACGGTTCTCCCCCGGGCCCGGACGTTCTGCGCCGCCGACAGCCCCGCCGGGCCGCCGCCGACCACGATTACGTCATGCGTCATTGCGCCGCCTCCTTCATAGGATAGTCTTTGCCATCTATTCTATCACAGTTCCGGTAAATTTTACAGGGGTTTTTGCAATAAAATTCCAGCCCGGACCCGGAAGGCAAAAAAGTTCCCGGCCTTAGTTGCTTTTGAGCCGGGAATTTGGTACACTAGAGGGGACCCGGCCCGCCGGACGCGAGGTCCCGCGGACCGGATCCCGATATTCAAAAAAGCGGCGGCGCCGGACCAAGGGGCGGACGCTGCGCGGAGTTGGGGGCGTCTCGACCGCTCAGGCTATCCTATGCGCCGCCCCGTTCCCGTGCCACCGGGGCCGGCCCCATGTCCCGGTCCTCCCGCCGCCGGACTGACAGAAAAGAGGGGCTTTTCATGATTAAAATCGCGCCGTCCATCCTTTCCGCCGACTTCGCAAATCTGGAGCGGGATATTCAACGCGTCGCCGCCGCCGACTACGTCCATGTGGACGTGATGGACGGGGTGTTTGTCCCCAACATCACCATTGGTGTGCCGGTGGTGAAGTCCATCCGCCCCACCACGGAGCTGCCCCTGGACGTGCACCTGATGATCACCCGGCCCGTCCGGTACGTGGAACAGTTCTGCGACGCCGGGGCGGACCTGGTGACGGTCCATGTGGAGGCGGACACGGAGGAGAACATCCACGCCGCCATCGGCAAAATTCACGCCAAGGGGAAAAAGGCGGGGATTGTGCTCAAGCCTAAGACTCCGGCAGAGGCGGCCCTGCCGTACCTTACGAAGGCGGAGCTGATTCTGGTCATGACGGTGGAGCCGGGCTTTGGCGGGCAGAAGTTCATGGCGGATATGATGCCGAAGGTGACGGCCCTGCGGAAGCTCATCGACGAGAAGAACCCGGGCTGTGAGCTGGAGGTGGACGGCGGCGTGGCCCCGGAGACCTGCCAAACCTGCATTGACGCCGGGGCCAACGTGCTGGTGGCGGGAAGCGCGGTCTATAAGGCGGCGGACATCCCCGCCCGGATCGCGGAGCTGCGGGGGGCCTAAAGCCGCCCCAGGCCCACTCCCATGGAGAGGCCGCAGGAGAAAATGGCCTGGTCCTCCAGATGAGCGGCGTTCCGCTCCCGGTTCAGGAGGACGTCCAGAATCCGGTCCTGCTCCGCCGTCAGCGTGGAGCGGAATGCGGTCCAGTCCGCCTCCAGGTCATAGGTGGCCCGGCGGTATTCCCAGGTTTCCAGGTAGGGCGTCACGCGCTGATCCTGGGCGTACTCGTAGAGGGCGCGGAGGAATCCTTCCATGAGGTTGGCTCCTTTCATAAAGAGAAACCCTTAGTCACCTCCCTTTTCGAAGGGAACCAGGGTATCTTTGTTCTAGACCTTTCGGTCTACGTTCATTATAACATTAGACCGAAAGGTCTGTCAAGGCTTTTGAGGTATCACGATGGAACAATTAGCTAAAAATTTATTGACCTTGCGCGGAGCCAAGAAATTGTCCCGTGAAAAAGTCTCCAGGGTTCTTGAGCTTTCCGCCAAAACCTATGAACGTTATGAAAAAAATGAACGGGACCCCACAGCTCCCACGCTGGTGAAGCTGGCCGACCTCTATGGAGTAACCCTGGACCAATTGGTGGGCCGAGCCCCGTTGCCTTTGGAGGAGGAACACCAGTAGAAGGGTGGTTGCGGAAGAGGGCGGACACATAGGTCCACCCCTACAGGGTGTTCTACCGATAGGAAGGCAATCCCGGAAGGAATGGCCTGCCGGGAGAAGGGCAGTTCCTGCGGGAATGGCCTAACCAGGGGGTCAGGCCCCACAAAGAGAGTTTTCCGGTCTACCGGAATGTTTTCATTATGGAAATGGTCTACCGATAGAAGGGTGGGCCCCACAGTGTCCTATTGAGAGAAGGGCAGTCCCGGAAAAAGGCGGACACCTACCCCCTACCACCAGATGAGCGGCAGCGGAAAGAGGAGCTTGTCCATTCGTCGAGGGACAAACCCCCGCTCAATCCAATTGCGCGTGGGAAGTCATTCCGGCTCCGCCGATC
>CAQXTN010000066.1:0-8674 GCA_948916585.1 uncultured Oscillibacter sp.
AGGAGCTGGTGGAAAACGCCCTGGACGCCCATAGCTCCGCCGTGGTGGTGGAGCTTCGCCGGGGCGGCATGGGCCTCATCCGGGTGACGGACAACGGCTGCGGCATCGCCCCATCGGAGCTGCCCACCGCCTTTTTGCGCCACGCCACGTCCAAGCTGCGGGGCCCCGAGGACCTGGGAAAAATCGGCACCCTGGGCTTCCGGGGGGAGGCCCTGGCGGCCATCTCCGCCGTCAGCCGGGTGGAGATTCAAACCCGGCGGCGGGAGGACCCCACCGGCGCGGCGCTGCGCCTGGAGGGGGGCGTCCCCGGCGCGGTGGAGGAGGCCGGAGCCCCGGAGGGCACCACCATCCTGGTCCGGGACCTCTTCTACAACACCCCCGCAAGGCTGAAATTCATGAAAAAGGACAGCGCCGAGACGGCGGCGGCCGGCGGCCTGATGCAGCACCTGGCCCTGTCCCACCCGGACGTGTCCTTTAAATTCATCAAGGACGGCGCGGAGGCCCTCCACACCCCCGGAGACGGGCGGCTGGACTCCGCCATTTACGCCGCCCTGGGCCGGGACTTCGCCCGGAGCCTCCTCCCCGTGAAGGGGGGCGGAGACGGCGTGGCGGTGTCGGGCTTCATCACCCGGCCCCTTCAAGGCCGGGGCTCCCGGGGGATGCAGGTCTTTTTCGTCAACGGGCGGTTCATCAAGTCCCAGCTTTTGACCGCCGCTTTGGAAGAGGGCTACCGGAACCAAATCATGAAGGGCCGCTTCCCCGGCTGCGTGCTGGCGGTGACCCTGCCGGTGACGGCGGTGGACGTGAACGTCCACCCCGCTAAGACGGCGGTGAAGTTCGCTCAGGAGCAGGCCGTTTTCAACGCGGTCTACCACACTGTGCTGGATGCCCTGGCGGAGCAGGGAGGGCCGGTCCCCGCCGCTCCGGCGGACCCGGAGAAAACCGTGAACCCCCGGGGGGACTTCTTCCAGTCCATGGACGCGAAAGCCTACCGGGAACAGGGGGCGAAGCCCGCCGCCCCGGCCCCTAAGTCTGCCGCGCCCCTTCCCGCCTGGGACACGGAGCGGACCGGCCCCCGGTTGTCGGACAGCGCGCCGCCCCTTTCCACCCGCCCGGCCCTGGGGCGGAGCGGGGCCTTCCCGCCCCCGCGGCAGGATGCGCCGTCCTCGGTCCTCGGACCGAAGGCGGAGCGAATGGAGACGCCTCCCACCCCCCCGGCGGAGCCGAAAGCTTTGGCAAAGCCCACCCTTCCAAGGGAGCCGGTTTCGCCGGAACCCCGGCCCTTTGTCCCCGCCATTCCCCCGGCGGAGCTGCCGGGGCAGGAGACCCTGGAGCCCCCCGGCGAGACCCCCTGGCGGATTGCCGGGGAGCTGCTGCGGACCTACATCGTCTGCGAGAGCGAGGCGGGGGAGGTCTGGCTGGTGGACAAGCACGCCGCCCACGAGCGGGTGAACTTCGACCGCCTGAAAGCCGCCCTGGAGCCCCCCATGCGCCAGGCCCTGCTGACCCCCGCCGCCGTGGAGCTGGGAAAGGAGGACGGGGCGCTGCTGCTGGAGCACCTGCCCCTTTTGGAGGAGCGGGGCTTTTCCTGCGAGGACTTCGGCGGCGGAGCCGTATTGGTGCGGGAGCTTCCGGCGGACTTAGATGCGGAGGACGTGACCGCCACTCTGGAGGAAATCGCCGGGAAGCTCCGCTCCGGGCGCTCTCTGGCGGAGCGGCGGGAGGGCCTCCTTCACACCATGGCCTGCAAGGCCGCCATCAAGGGCGGCTGGAAAAGCGATCCGGAGGAGCTTCGGGCCCTGGTTTCCAAGGTTCAAAGCGGCGAGGTCCGCTACTGCCCCCACGGGCGGCCTGTGGCGGTGAAAATTACAAAGCACGAGCTGGAAAAGCTCTTTAAACGGGCGTAGCCCGCTTCAAGAGGGGGCAGGCTACACCTTGAGAATCCCCCACCTCCAGTGACGCCGGTCACTGGAGCCGCCCCTCCTGGACCCGGAGGGCAAGCCCATTCTTACAACGATATCAGACGAGGAATGACATGAAACTTTTATTCATTGACGGCTGCGTCAGCCAGCGGGGACCGGCGTCCCGGACCCGCGCCCTGGCGGAGGCTTTTCTCTCCGCCTTTCAAGAGTCCCACCCTGGGGCGGAGGTGGAAACCGTGACCCTGGAAGCGCTGGATTTAAAGCCCTTCCTTCCCGCCGCCCTGAACCAGCGGGATGAACTGGCCTCCGTGGGGGCTTTTGGCGCGCCGGTGTTCGACCTGGCCCGGCAGTTCCAGGCGGCGGACAAAATCGTCGCCGCCGCCCCCTTCTGGGACATGAGCTTCCCGGCGGTGATGCGGACCTACATCGAGTACATTTCCGCCAACGGCCTTTGCTATCACTACGAAGCCGACGGCTGCCACGGGGATTGCCGGGCGGACCGGCTGGCTTATCTCACCACCGGCGGGGACTTCGAGCGGCCCGAGAGCCTGGGGGTTTTGTACTGGAAGCAGCTTTCCAGGATGTTCGGTATCCCCCGGTTCGACTATGTTTTTGCCGGAGGGCTGGACGTGGACCCCGCCAAGGCCCCGGAGCTTTTGGAGGCCGCCTGTGAACAGGCCCGGACCCTGGGCCGGAGCTTCTGAAATGGCCCCGAAGATCGTCTGCGTCGTGGGCCCCACCGCCTGCGGCAAGACCACCCTGGGCGTCCTGCTGGCCAAGAAATTTGGCGGCGAGGTGGTCTCCGCCGACTCCATGCAGATTTACCGGGGGCTCACCATCGGCACCGCCGCCCCCACGGAAGAAGAGATGGACGGCGTGCCCCACCACATGGTCGCGGTAAGCGACCCGGCGGAGCAGTGGTCCGCCGCCCGGTACGCCCAGGAGGCCGTTCCCATCGTCGACGGCATCCTGACACGGGGGAAGCTGCCTATTCTAGTGGGGGGCACCGGTCTTTGGATCGACGCGGTGGTGAAGGGCCACGGCTTCGCGGCGGGCTGCGCCGGGGGAGCCGTGCGGCAAGAGCTGGAGGCGCGTCTTGCGGCGGAGGGCATCGGACCGCTGCTGGAAGAGCTGCGGCAGGTGGACCCGGCGTCGGCGGAGCGGCTCCACCCATCGGACGTGAAGCGGATTTTGCGGGCCCTGGAGGTTTACCGGGAGACCGGGAAAACCATCACCGCCCACAATGAGGAGACAAAGGCCCTGCCCCCCCGGTACGACGCGGTGTGGATCGGCCTCCAGTTCGCCGACCGGGCAGATATGAAGGCCCTGATTGACCGGCGGGTAGACCGCATGGCGGAGGCGGGGCTGGTGGAGGAGGTCCGGGCCCTTTTGAGCCTGGGTCTGCCCCGAAACGCCACGGCCCTCCAGGCCATCGGATACAAGGAATTCCAAAGCGTCCTGGAGGGGACGGCCACGGAGGCGGAGGCCCTGGCGGAGGTGAAGCTCCGCTCCCGGCAGTACGCCAAGCGGCAGCTGACCTGGCTGCGGCGGAATCCGGCCATCCACTGGGTCTTTTGGGAAAAAGACCGGGATTTTGCCCGGGCCCTACAGATTTCGACGGAAATTCTCTCCGCGGAGGGGGTATCCTAGAAATTGGCAAAACGATTCGCCCGGAACCTCTCGGGGACGCCGAGGATCATCGTTTCGCTGAACTACACGACAGCGCCTCCCGCCGGGAGGCGCACGGACAGACGAAAAAGGAGCGGACGATATGCAAAACAAACAGAACCTACAGGACCTCTTCCTCCTCCGGGCCAAGCGGGACCGGGTGCCCGTCACCATGTTTTTGATGAACGGCTTTCAGATGCGGGGAACCATCACCGGCTTCGACCCCTTCGTGGTCATCCTGGACAGCGAAGGCCGCCAGCAGGTGATCTACAAGCACGCCATCTCCACCATCGCCCCCACCCGGACGGTCTCTTTGAACGAGGAGGAGTGACCTCACATAAGGCAGGCTACATAGAAACGCTATGAAACAGAAACAAAGCGGCTTTGGAACAAAGCTTCTCATGGCCGCCCTCTTTTTGGGAGTGGCGGCCTATTTCGGGATCGAGGCTTTCCAATATTTGGACGACCCTCTGGGCGTTACCCTGGCCTACCGCTATGAGGTGGAGCAGACCGTGGACCTGACGGGCTTCGTGGTCCGGGAGGAGCGGGTGCTGCCCGATGAGGGCGGCGGCCTTCTGCGCATCCAGCGGGCGGAGGGAGAGCGGGTGGCCGCCGGGGGGACCGTGGCCTCCATCTACGCGGACCAGGCGTCCCTGGACCGGCAGGCGGAAATCGAGAGCCTGGAGAGCCGGGTGGAACAGCTTCAATACGCCCAGGATTTGGCCCTGGCGGCGGAGACCACCCGGAAGCTGGACGCCCAGATTGTCCAGAACCTGCTGGAATACCGCCGCTTCCTGGCGGCGGACCGGCTCTATGACGCGGAGGGCACGGCCCTGGAGCTCCGGGCCCTGGTCCTCAAGCGGGACTACAGCGACACGGGGAACGGAGACATCGGCCTCCAGCTCCAGGAGCTGGGGGCGCAGCTGCTGAACCTTCGCTCTCAGGCGGAGGGCTCCGTCCGGCGTGTCACCGCGCCGGAGGCGGGGCTCTACTCCTCCGAGGTGGACGGCTTCGAGGCGGTGCTGACCCCGGACATGCTGGAGGGGCTGACCCCCTCCGCCCTCTCCAGCCTGACGGCGGACCCCTCCGTCACCTCCCGAACCGGGAAGCTGGTGCTGGGGGACGCGTGGTACTACGCCGCTGTTTTATCCGCCGAGGATGCGGCAAAGCTGTGGCAGCTGCAAGCGGAGAACGGGGGAACCCTGCTCCTCCGCTTTTCCAAGGGGGTGGACCGGGACCTTCCCGTGACGCTGGAAACCCTGGGAGCCCGGGAGAACGGCCGGCTGGTGGCGGTGTTTCGGGGAACCCAGTACCTCCAGGAGCTGACGCTGCTGCGCCAGCAGCGAGCCCAGATCATCACCGGCTCCCTTGCCGGCATCCGGGTGCCCCGGGAGTGCCTCCGGGCCGAGCGGGCCTATCTGGACGGCGACGGCCGAACCGTCACAGAGGACCGCACCGGCATTTACTGCCTGGTGGGCCGGGAGGCCCGGTTCAAGCCGGTGGAGGTGGTCTACAACGCCGACAGCTTCGTGCTGGTAAGCCCCACGCCAGAGCTGAACCCCAGCGTGGACAAGGATGCCAAGCGCATTATTCGGGCCGGGGAGCAGGTCATCGTCTCCGCCCGGGGGCTCTTTGACGGGAAGGTGCTCCAATAGGGGGCGGGCTCGGTCCCGCCCCGTTTTCCAAGCTCCCCATATCCCCAAAAGCAGGGGACCCCATCCGGTCCCCCAACAAAAATAGAGAAAGGCGTGACCCTATGTCGATTGCCGAAAACATCGCCCAAGTCCGGGCGAACATTGCCGCCGCCGCCCGGGAGGCGGGGCGGGACCCTCAGGAAATCACCCTGGTGGGAGCCAGCAAGATGAACGACGCCTCCGCCTGCCGGGCGGCGGTGGCCGCCGGGATTGACGCCCTGGGGGAAAACCGCGTCCAGGAGATGACCGCCAAGCTGGCGGAAAACGCCTATGACGGCGCTCCCCTCCACTTCATCGGCCATCTCCAGCGCAACAAGGTGCGCCAGGTGGTGGGGAAGACGGACCTCATCCAATCCGCGGGCTCTTTGGAGCTGCTGGCGGAGATTGAAAAGGCCGCCGGGAAGCTGGAGCTGGTCCAGGACATCCTCCTGGAGGTCAACATCGGGGAGGAGGCCGCCAAGAGCGGCTTTGCCCCGGCGGAGCTCCTTCCCGGGGCGGAGGCGGCCCTGGCCATGGAGCATATCCGGGTCCTGGGTCTGATGGCCATTCCCCCGGCGGAGGCGGACCGGGAGGAAAATCTTCGATATTTTGACAGCGTTCGGGCGCTTTTTCTTGACATGGACGGGAAATTGTTTCATAATAGCCTTAAGGTTCTGTCTATGGGCATGAGCGGCGATTACCAGGACGCCGTACGCGCCGGGGCCACCATGGTCCGGGTGGGCGCCGCCATCTTCGGGAGCCGCCATTACACATAAGATTACAAACAGGAGGTACACGCATGAGTATCCTGGACGAGATAAAAAAGCTGACCCACCCCTACGAGGACGAGGACGACGATCCCGCCGAATTCGAGGACGAGCTCCAGGAGCGGGACATGTTCGAGGAGCGCCGCTCCCGCTATGACGACCGCCGGAACAAGGTGGTGAACATCCACGCCACCACCCAGCTGAAGGTGGTTCTGGTGAAGCCGGAGCGGTTTGAGAACGCCTCGGAGATCGCCGACCAATTGAAGGACAAGCGGACGGTGGTTTTGAACCTGGAGTCCACCAACAAGGACGTGGCCCGGCGGCTCATCGACTTTCTCTCCGGCGTGGCCTATGCCGGAGAGGGCAAGATCAAAAAAGTGGCCGCCAACACCTATATTATCACCCCCTACCACGTGGACATCGAGGGGGATTTGATCGACGAGCTGGAGAACAACGGGCTGTATTTCTGATTCTTAAAAGACATTTGAACTGGCACGCTGGGGAGGATATGCGACTATGCTGACACCGCAGGAGGTTTCCGCCCGCTCTTTCACCAAGACCATGATGGGCGGCTACAATATGACCATGGTGGATGAGTTCCTGGACGAGCTCACCGACAACTACACATCCCTCTATAAGGAAAACGCCTCCTTGAAAGCCAAGATGAAGGTCTTGGTGGAGAAGGTGGAGGAGTACCGGGCCACGGAGGATTCCATGCGGGCCACCCTCCTCACCGCCCAGCGGATGGCGGACTCCATCGTCAAGGAGGCGGAGGAGAAGCGGGACAGCATCCTGAAACAGGCGGAGGCCGCCGCCCGGGAGAAGCTGGACGGCTACCGCCGGGAGGCGGAGCGGTACAGCAAGCGCCTCCAGCAGGGGCAGGAGGAAATCCGGCGCTTTGTGGCGGAGAGCCGGGCCCTGTGCGAAAAGGAGCTCCAGTTCCTGGAGGAGTTCCCCAGCCGCCCCCTGGAGGAGGAGCCGGAGGCCGCCACCGCGGAGGCCATCGGCGAGAAGATTCTCTCCGCCGGGGAGCCTGCCCCCGCCAGCGCCGTTCCGGAGCCCGCCCCGCAAGCCGCGCCCCAGGCCGCGCCGCGTGAGGAGGTTCCGCCTCCCCAGGCGCCGTCTCCCGTTCCCCAGGCGGCGGACCCCGTTCCCACCACGGAGAAGCTGCTGGACACCCTGGCCTCGGCGGGGCAGGAGCCGGAGGATCTCAGCGCCACCCGGCGGGTGAACATCAACGAGCTGAAATTTGGCCCCAATTACCGAAGCGAGTCGGACTGACGGCTCTCTTGAGAAGGGGGGAGGCGCCATGAGCGAAGGGCCCATTATCGCGTTTTTGTACGATTTCGACAAGACCCTCTGCACCACGGACATGCAGGATTACGCCTTCATTCCCAGCCTGGGGATGACCCCGGCGGAGTTCTGGGCGGAGGCCAACGGCTTCGGCCGCCAAAACCACATTGACGGCATCCTTGCCTATATGTACGTCATGCTCCGGGAGGCGGAGCGGAAAAACCTGCCCTTCACCCGGGAGGACCTGGTGGAAAAAGGACGGGGCATCGAGCTCTTCCCCGGCGTGGCGGACTGGTTCTGCCGGATCAACGCCTTTGGGCAGACCCAGGGGGTGCGGGTGGAACACTATGTGATTTCCTCCGGCCTCCGGGAGATCATCGAGGGGTCCTCCATCAGCGGGGAATTTCAGGAGATTTACGCCAGCGAGTTTTACTACGACGAGGCGGGCCGCCCCGTCTGGCCCAAGCTGGCGGTGAATTTCACGGCCAAGACCCAGTTTGTCTACCGCATCAACAAGGGGGTTCTGGATGTTTCCGAGGACAAGCCCCTCAACGACTCCATGCCCGACGACAGCAAGCGGGTGCCCTTTCCCAACATGGTCTACATGGGGGACGGGCTCTCCGACGTGCCCTGCATGAAGATGATGCGGGCCTATGGCGGACAGGCCATCGCCGTCTATCAGGCCGCCAACCGGGCGGGGGTGGAGGAGCTGCTGGCCCGGGGCCGGGTGGACTTTATGTTCCCCGCGGATTACCGGGAGGGCCGGGCCCTGGAGGAGACGGTGAAGAACATCATCCGCAAAATTGCCGTGGCCGACCGGCTGAGGAGGGAGCATCTTCACCAGCTTCGTCACCTGGGGGAGGATGTTCTGCCGGACCAGGTGGAGTTGTTTTAAAATTCCCTTTCGCGAAGGGGAGCTTATTCTTGCCCTTGCGGGCGGGGGAGAATGGATAGCGGCGATGGCCGGTATCCATTCTCCCCCGCCCGCAAGGGCATGTACAAGCCTTGCAAATTCACTCTCCCCGTGGTAAAATGGGTCATCAAAAGGGGGGACTGCCTATGAAGCGCATCAGCAAGGAAAACTATTACCTGGACATCGCCCAGACCGTTTTGGAGCGGGCCACCTGCCTGCGCCGGGTCTATGGAGCCATCATTGTCACCAATGACGAAATCATCTCCACCGGCTACAACGGCGCGCCTCGGGGACGGGCCAACTGCGTCGACATGGGCTACTGCTCCCGGGAGGTTCTCCAGGTGCCCCGGGGGGAGCGCTATGAGCTCTGCCGCAGCATCCATGCCGAGGCCAACGCCATCATCTCCGCCGCCCGGCGGGACATGGTGGGCGGCACCC
>CAQXTN010000067.1:0-8361 GCA_948916585.1 uncultured Oscillibacter sp.
TTTTGCCACCAGATACGAGAAGAAAGCCTCCTATTTTCATGCCGTTGTCTGTTTTACTTGTATCTTTGTTTGGCTACTTTGATGGTTTTAAAACAGGCTCTAGAGCAGTTCCCCAAAATACTGAGAAAAGTTCGGCGGTCCAGCGCTCGACAATTTTCCTGTTGGCCAGGTAGAGCGTTTCGCGCGGGGAATCGTCGTTGGTGAAGCTGGGCTTGCTTTTTGTGATCCGGCGGAACGGACGGTTCAGGCCCTCAATAACATTCGTCGTGTATATGATTTTCCGAATCTCGGTGGGATATGCGAAAAAGATACTCAGAATATCCCGGTTTCCCTCCCAGCTTTTGACGCGTGAGAGATACCGCTTCCTCCCACTTTTCTTTGAAGGCCATGAGATTTTCCAGAGCCTCATCCTCGGTGACAGCGGTATAGACCTTCTTCAAATCCGCCAACAGCGGCTCCTTATGGCTGACAAAGCGGGTGGAGGAGCGGATCTGATGGACGACGCGCCGATGTACCTGGCTGTGGGGATAAACAGCCCCAATGGCTTCCACGAAGCCCCTTAGGCCGTCCACACAGAACAGATAAACACCCAAAACTCCCCTGCTTTTGAGGCCGTTCAACACATTCAGCCAGAATTTGCCGCTCTCGTGCTCCCCGATCCAGACACCCAGGATGTCCTTTGTGCCATCCATGGTGACGCTCAAAACCACATACGCCGCCGTGGATGGCATCCAGAAATACGAACGATACACCGTCTCCAGCGGCCGGTTCTGCCACGCCGTGACCTCTGGCATGATCTTCCCGCTGATCTTACTCACCAGCTCCGGCGAGATGTCCACATCGTACAAACTCTTGATCCGCTCCGAGACGTCCCGCCGGCTCATTCCACAGGCGTACAGCCCCAGGATTTCCTCTTCCATCCCGTCCGCATTCCGACTGTACTTGCCGATAATCCGCGGCTCGTATTCTCCATTTCGATCCTGGGGGACCCTTACGTCCACCGCTCCAAGCTTGGTTTTTACCGTCTTTTTCGAGTACCCATCGCGGTAATTCCGGGGCTTGTTTTCGACACCAGGGTCCGACATCCGTTGGCTTTTTTCGTACCCCAGTTCTGTATCCAGTTCGCTCTCCATCACCTGCCGCAAAACGTCCCGAAACATTTCTTTCATGGCATCCATAATCTCTGTAGTGCCGCTGAATTTCTGGCTGTCCACGTACGCCTTCAGCGTTTCCTTCGGTGAAAAAAACATCCTTTCAATCAAGTTTCTTTCCCGCTCCGATTCTTGACTGAAAGGATGTCTTTTACTTTCTATTCCATACATAAATTTTTCGGGGCTCTCCAAAAAGCTGGCAAAGCGACGACTCTCCGCTCCTTTCCCTCCTCTATCCTTATATTTATCTATACTGCATTTTGCGGCCTGCCTGATATTTTTGGGTTCTGTGCGTCATTCTTTATCAGGCACATCCTCATGAGCGGCCCGCTTCCGTTTGGTTTGTTGTATTCTATGGGATGGGCCGCGGCTCATCCTCCGGCGCTTCCGCCAAGTGCTCCAGGCTCCGCAGGGCTCGCTCCCGGTCCCACTTCCGGTACTTGATTGGCGTGATGCCGAACTGCTGCTTGAATGCCTTGGAAAAAACCTGGGGGTCCTGATAGCCGCAGCTCATGGCGATGTTGGCAACCGACGCGTCCGTCAACGTCAGCTGCTCCTTGGCCCGGGTCAGGCGGAACTGGGTCAAACATTCCTGAGGGGAGACCCCCAGTACCCGCCGGAACAATGTGAAGAGGTAACTCCGGTTCAGGGCCACGTAGCCCGCGATGTCAGAAACCGTGATGCCGTTGGCGTAGTTGTTCCGAATGTACTCCATGGCCTGGTGGATGTACAGATTTTCCCTCTCCCGCTTGGTGAGGCGGCGCTCCGACTCCCGGGAAATCCCCTTGGCAAGGCAGGCGAAAAAACGGCACAGCAGGGATTGGAGCATAAAGTCCGCCTCCGTGTCGGACTTGTTGTAGGTCAGCATGGCCTCCACCAGCTTCAAAAGCTCCCCGCCGTCCTCACAGCGGAAGGTCAGCCGGTCGCTTCCCAGGCCCAGGCTCCGCAGGCAGCTCTCGCACTTGGCCCCGTCGAAGCCAATCCAAAGATAGGTCCAGGGGTCCTCCCCAGAGGCCTGATAGAAGGTCTGCTTGTTGGGCTCAATCAGGAAGCCCTCCCCCTTGTGGAGGGAGAACTCCTGGTCCTCCGCCCGGTAAACGCCGCTGCCGTCCAAAATATAGTGGAGCAGGTAATTGGGCCGGACCGCCGGTCCATAGCTGTGCAGCGGCTCGCACCGGGCATGGCCGCAGTAGCAGAGGTAGAAATCGGAGAACTTTTGATACTGCTTTTGCAGATGCAGGACATAGCTTTCTTCCATGGCCCTTGCCTCCTATTCCAAACCTGAGCGGCGTTTATCCGCCGCGGTGCCCGCCGCAGCCATGCTTGTCCTCCCCGCAGGCTCCGTGCTCTTTGTGGTGGTCATGGTGTCCGCACTGGACATTGGCATTGTAGTCCAGCGTTCCCGCCAAAAAGGCCCGGACCGCCTCGTCCGCCCCGCCGGCAACGCCGCCATAGAGCCGGATTCCCGCCTGGGCCAAGGCCTCCTGGGCCCCCGCGCCGATGCCGCCGCAGATCAGCGTATCCACCCCCAGTCCGGACAGGAAGCCCGCCAGCGCACCGTGGCCGCTTCCGGCGGGGTCGGCGGTCCGCTCCTCAGTAATCTGTCCATTCTCCACGTCATAGAGCTTGAATTGGCCGGTGTGGCCGAAATGCTGGAATACCAGTCCGTTTTCATAGGGCACCGCAATTGTCATGATACGCACTCCTTTTCGTTTTGTCTCCCCGGCGTCCGCCGGGGCGTTTTTTGCTTGTCTGTATGAAAGCCGGCTCTAGGCAGGCGGCTTGTAGTCTCATCTCTGGCAATGAGCCGGAACGCGGATAATCCGGGGTTTCCACTTTCCGCCGAACACCTCCAGTCCGTACTCCAGCGGATAGCGGATGTCCCTCTCCAATTTTCGCTGGTATGCCATCGCTCCACCGCCCCGGCTGTTCCTATTGTAGAACGAAATCGCCGGATTTGCAAGTCACTATGAAACTTATAAGCAGCTCATAAGTTTGCGGATATCTTTACAGTCCTGCCTGGGGCGCTTACGATGGGCCACATGCACCGGCGGAAAGCCGCCGCGATAAGCCGAAGGTCCGCTGGTGGACCGCTTCAAGCGGCAGGTGGAGGACCTGTTCCAGGACGCGGCCACCGCCAAGGGCGTTCCGCTCATCACACCGGAGCGGGTCATCATCGCCACCCCCCGGCCCGGACAACAAGAAGGAGCTCTGATTCCAGGCGTTGCCGTTGCAATCAAAAAAGGAATATGTTACCATAAGCCCAGCAAGGCGCAAGTGAAACCGCTTTGGAAGGGAGAGACATTCTATGGCAAGACAAAAAATTATCTGCGACTGCGACCCCGGGCACGATGACGCCGTTGCCATTTTGCTGGCGGCAAACAGCCCGGCGCTGGAGCTCCTGGGCGTCACCATCGTGGCGGGAAACCAGACGCTGGACAACACCGGCCGCAACGCCTGCCACGTATTGCAATGGCTGGGGATGGAGCACATTCCCGTCTACACAGGCTGCGACCGTCCCATGGTCCGGGATCGGGTGACGGCGGGGGACATCCACGGCGAGTCGGGCCTGGACGGCCCGGTTTTCCCGCCCCTGCACAAGGCGTTGGAGGCGGAACACGCGGTAAACTACCTGATCCGCACCCTGCTGCACTCCCAAGGAGATATCATCGTGGTCACCTCCGGCCCCATGACAAATCTGGGCATGGCCCTGCGGATGGAGCCCCGGATTGCGGAAAAGATTCAGCGAATCGTCCTGATGGGCGGCTCCTACACCAACGGCAATGTGACCCCGGCGGCGGAATTCAACATTCTGGCTGACCCGGAGGCCGCCCACGTGTGCTTCTCCTCCGGCCGTCCCATCACCATGATCGGCCTGGACGTGACCCGGAAGGTCCTCTGCTACCCGGAAATCGTGGAGCGGATGGCCAAGGCAAACACCCGCGCCTCCCGGCTCTTCGTGGACCTGATGGGGCATTTCTGCAAGGCCCAGAAGGAGGTTTTCGGCTGGGAGGGCGGCCCCCTTCATGACCCCGTGACCATCGCCGCCCTGCTGGACCCGGAGCTAGTGGTCACAAAACCCATGAACGTGCAGATTGACTTGAGCCATGGCCCGTCCTATGGACGGACCAACTGCGACGCCTTTGGCTACTTGGGGCTTCCCGCCACGGCGGACGTGGCGGTGGACATCCATGTGGACCGCTTCTGGGATCTGATCGAGGCCGGGCTCCGCCGCTACGGCGAAACGGAGGCCGGGGCGTGAGGTCCCACATGCCGGAGCCGCCGGGCGGGACGAGCTCTTCCTCAATGAAGGCTTGAACGCAACGGAGGCGGAGCCGCTGGCTCCGCCTCCGTTCAACTGTCTCCAAACCGGCGGCCCCGGTTTTTCCGCTCCCGCTGGTAGCACTCGTCGCACAGCCGCCCCCGGTGGTACAGAGGCAGAGCCTTTCCGCAGACGTGGCAAAAGCGGATGTTGTTCCGCAGGCGGTGGAGAAGAATCTCGTTGATCTCCTCCGCCACCCGCTCCCGGCTGTCATAGAGCCGGTCCTCGTCCACCGGGCAGCCGAAGGCTTTGGCAAAGGAAAAATACAAGTCCAGCTTCCGGTAGTACAGCTCCAGCTCCGGCAGGGTGGGGTCGCCCTCCGGGAGGCCGGGCTGTTCCACGTCCTCCCCCTGCTGCCAGCGGCGCAGGAAGGAGAAGAACTGCTCCCGCAGGGCCTCCTCCGTCTCGTCAAAGGGGATATTGGCCGCTTTCAGCTCCTGCTCCCGGGTGAGGGTGAAGCCCATCTCCCGCATCTTAGAAATCAGGGCGATATACCGAAAGATGTCCAGCTTCCGGTAGGGCTCCACCGTGGGCATTTTATTCCACTCCGTCAGCACCTCCAGCAGGTCGAACTCCGCCTGGAGCACCAGGTCGGAAAATCCAACCACAGCGTGGTCCAGAGGCGGAATCACCGCCTCCAGCCCCGCCCGGATGATGGGCAGGCCCTGGGTGGCCCCCACATAGCCCCGGTTGTACATGCCGAAGCGGCCCGCCCGCCCGGCGATCTGGCGGATCTCCTCCGGCCTCAGCTCCCGGCGCTCCACGCCGTCGAACTTCTCCGTCTCTAAGAAGATGATCCGCCGGATAGGGAGGTTCAGCCCCATGCCGATGGCGTCGGTGGAGACGATATACTGCATCTCCCCCTTTAAAAAGCCCTCCATCTGCCGCCGCCGGGTGGAGTAGGGCAGGGCCCCGTAGATGATGGCGGGCTCCTTCCCGCTCTGGCGCAGGTCCTCCGCCACGCTGAGGACCCCCACCTTGGAGAAGGTAATCAAGGCGTCTCCCGGCTGGACCCGGTGATAGTCCACGGTGCGGGTCATGCAGATCAGGGGCGTGGTCCGCTTGTGGCGCTCCACCTCATAGCTGTCGCCGCAGCTCTCAATGAGGCGGACCAGCAGGTCCTCCGCCTCCGGGGCGGCGCAGAGATGGACCTCCGGGGCCAAAACCCCCAGGATGGCCCGGGTCCAGGCGTAGCCCCGCTGGCCGTCCGCAATCATCTGGCACTCGTCCACCACGGCCACGTCATAGTACCGCCGCATGTCCAGCTTCTCGGCGGTGGCGGCGGTGTGGGTGTCCCAGGTGCGGGAATCCTCCTCCTCCCCGGTGGTGAGGCTGCAGTCCACTCCCGCCTCCAGCAGCGTCTCCTGGGCCTCCAGAGCCAGAAGGCGCAGGGGGGCCAGATACACGCCGCTCCGGGCCTGCTTTAACCGCTGGAAGCCAGCGTAGGTCTTGCCGGTGTTGGTGCCTCCCAGGTGGAGGATGAAATGGCGGCGCATCGCCCGGGCCTCCGGATACTCGTCCTTGGGATTCAGGGCGATGAGCAAAGACAAACTGGTGCGAATGGCCTGGGGCACATACCACACGGACCACACCGCCCCCAAGCCCTCCTGAAAGAGCTGGAGCGCAGGAAAGCCCTCTGTCCGCAGCATGGCCTCCGCATCCGCCTCTGGTTGAGCGGCGGCAAACTCCGCCAGAGCCTGGGCAGAGGCTCCCCGGAGTACTTGGGGATATCGCTCCAGGACCGCTCGGGCCTGGGCGTGATCGGAGCACTCCCCCATCCAGGGGACCGCCCGGAGGAAGTTCCGCAAAGCCGCCGTCAGGTCCTTCCCGCCCCCCTCCAGGGACAAAAACTCCCGCAGCTGTCCGATGGCCTGGCTCTGGTCAAAGGTCCGGCTCCGGGGCACCGAGGCCAGCCGGGCCAGGATGGCGGCGTGGTAGTGCCCCGCCAGCACCCAGGGGGCGGTGTCGTCCTTCTCCGCCTCCTCCCAGGCTTGAGCCAGCAGGCATTTGGCGTGCCGCACGCCGGGAGCGGCGGCCCGGAGGGCGGCCCCCCGCAGCTCTGGGTCCTTCCGGGCCTGGGCAAAGGAGACATCCTTCTCCGCCCGGCGCACCTCCTCCTGGCTCCACATGCGAATGTGCCGTCCGTTGGACACCAGGATGCGGGGCTTGGGCAGCAGCTGCTTCATCAGCTCGTTGGTCCAGCCCCGCCGTTTCAGCACGGAGACCGACCAGTTTTTTCCACCTGCCCGTCCGGACACGGCGCTCCCCCCTTTCCATTCCCGAAACATGTCGATTCTTCTATTCAGTATACCCCAGATTCGGAAAATCTTCAACGCCGGATTTTCCGCCCCGGCGGGCAGGAGAATTTTGTGGATTTTCCGTCGGATTTATGGTATAATCAGTCATCGACAACACCAAAAAGGGGTATTGACATGGAACGGGAACTGCACGCCAAAATTATCAGCCGCAACGCCAACAGCGAAGAAGTCTGCGCCAGCGCCGCCCGCATCTCCACCACCGCCGGGGACGCTCACGAGATTTTTGAACGCGCCGGGGGGAATCCCAAAAACCGGGGCCTCATCGAAAAGGTCCTGGCCTCCGGCCACAAGTCCCTCATTGAGCACGCCGTCTTTACCATCGCCCTGCGGGACGTATCCGTCTTTGTGGAGCAGTTCCTGATTGAGTGCCGTCTGGCCTCCTTCACCGTCAAGTCCCGGCGTTACGTGGATTTCAGCCATCTGGGCTATTACATTCCCCCGGAGCTGGAGGGGGAGGACCTGGACCGCTACCGCCGCTATATGAACGGGCTCTTTGAAGCCTACGGGGAGCTGCTGGAGGCCGGGGTCCCCCGGGAGGACGCCCGCTTTCTCCTGCCCTACGCCTTCCACAGCAACTTCTACTGCACCCTCAACGCCCGGGAGCTGGGCCACCTCCTCCGCGAAATTCGCTATGGCCGGGGCCGGGACATCCCGGAGCTCCAGTGTCTGGCGGAAGAGCTTACAAAGCAGCTGGAGACGCAATTTCCCTGCCTGCTGCCGGAAATCCGGCCTGTCTCCGGCAATCTAACCGCTGTAGAGACCCATCCCCTTCGTTGCTCCGCCCAGGCCCCCGTCTATCTCTCCCGGCAAAAAGCCGGGGCCGTGGCCCTGCTAAACGTCCCCACAGAGCCTAGGAAGCTTTTGGAGGCCGCTTGGCGCATGCGGTATCCCGGCGGGAGCGTTCCCTTCTCCCTGGAGGCCCTGCCGCAATCCTCCCGGCCCCGGGAACTGGAGCAGCTGGCTTATACCTTCACCGTCTCCAACATCTCCCTTTCCGGTCTCACACATCTGGTCCGGCACCGGATGCAGTCCGTCGTCGTCCCCTCCATCCAGAGTGTGGACCACAGCAAATTCATACTCCCGGACTCCATTGCCGCCGACCCGGCCCGGCTGGAGCGCTACCGGCGGGCCGTTGAAGCCGCTCATGCCCAGGCTCTCCGGCTCCACGAACACCCCTCCCTGGAGAAATACCACTATTATTTTGCCCTCAGCGGCAACCTGATGGACGTAATGACTACCATGAACGTGCGGGAGCTCCAATGGTTCATCCGTCTGCGGTGCTGTAACCGGGCCCAGTGGGAAATCCGGGAGATTGCCGTGGAGCTCCTGCGGCAGCTCCGGCCCGGCTTTCCAGAGCTTTTCGGCCGCTTCGGCCCCAGCTGTTTTGCCAGTGGGCGCTGTCCCGAGGGGCGGCTCTCTTGCGGGCAGCTGGAGGAGGTCGTGGAACGCTTCCGGGCGCTTTCCTAATCTAAGCAAAGGGAGCAGCCTGTGCGCATTGCGCAAGCCATTCTCCCAAAAGAAAGTCTGCAAATAAAAAGTCAATAGGAAAATGAGAAAAATTTATAAGGGG
>CAQXTN010000068.1:0-7450 GCA_948916585.1 uncultured Oscillibacter sp.
AAAGAGAAAATGGGGGGTGCATTGCACCAGCCATCGCTGGTTGCCATTCTCCCCCGCCCGAAGGGCCGAAAAAAACCCTCCCCCTGGCAGGGGGAAGACAAAGGAGCCCCCTATGGAATACTTCCCCCCTCCCCTTGAAAGGCTCGTAGAGCAGTTCGCCCGCCTCCCGGGCATCGGCGGCAAGTCCGCCCAGCGGCTTGCCTTCTTCGTCCTGGGCCTCCCGGAGGCCGAGGCGCAGTCCTTCGCCGACGCCATCGTGGAGGCTAAGCGCGGCATCACCTGCTGTCCCGTGTGCCAGAACTTCACCAGCGGCGGCCTGTGCCCCATCTGCGCCTCCCCCAAGCGGGAAGGATCTACCGTCTGCGTGGTGGCGGACCCCCGGGACGTGGCCGCCATCGAGCGCAGCCGGGAGTATAACGGCCACTACCACGTCCTTCACGGGGTCATCTCCCCCATGAACCGGGTGGGGCCCGACGATTTGGCCATCAAGCCCCTGCTGGAGCGGGTTTCCAAGGGGGAAATCCAGGAGGTCATCATGGCCACCAACCCCGACACCGAGGGGGAGGCCACCGCCATGTACATCGCCCGGCTCTTAAAGCCCTTCGGCGTCCGGGTGACGCGGCTGGCCTACGGCATCCCCGTGGGGGGACATTTGGAGTTCGCCGACGAGGCGACGCTGACCCGTGCCCTGGAGGGGCGGCGGGAGATCTGACTTGACAGGGCGGCGGAAGTTTGCTATCAGCTATCATAAGAACACAAGGATGCCGCGACATCCTTATCCCCAGAATACCACAGGGTTTGACAAAAAGCAGGGCCCGGCAGATTGCCGGGCCCTGCTTATTCGCTTACAGCATGGTGTAGAGAATCTTCGCCATCTGTCCCCGGGTGATGTTGGCCTGGGGGCGGAAGGTGCCGTCGTCATAGCCGCTGAGAATCCCCTGGGAGACCATGGCGCGGATGTAGAAGGAGGCGTACCCGGGAATCTGGGCCGCGTCGGTGAAGCTCAGCTCCGCCAGGGCATAGCCCTTCTCCTGGCTCCGCCCGATCATGGCCGCCGCCTGGGCCCGGGTCAGGTTCCCGGAGGGATTGAAGAAGAGCTTCCCGCCCGTCCCGGCGGTTCCGGTGACGATGCCCTCCTTGTACAGCGCCCGGACGGCGGGAAGGGCCTGCTCCGGAATCTGGTCCAGGTCCCCGAAGGGCAAAGCCACCTCCGCGTACTTCGCCGGGTCCAGCCTCAGGGCGTTGTAGAGCATGACGGAGAAGTCCAGCCGGGTCAGCAGGTCGTCGGGCCGGAAGGCGCCGTCGTCATAGCCCCCAGAGATACCGTTGTTGTAAAGAAAGTCGCAGTAGTCCGCGCCCCAGTACTCCGCCGTGTCGGTGAAACGGCGCTCTCCGCCGGAGGCCGGAAGCTCCACGGAGGTCCGGCCAATGTTGCCGGAGTGGTCCCGGGCGGTGACGGTGACCCGGCTCAGCTCCCGGCTCTCCCCGGGGCCGGGGAGACTGACTGTGAAGCGGCCCGTGGCGGGATCGTATTCGCCCAGGGGGGACCCGTCGCGGGTGATGGTCACGTCCTTCGCCGGGAGGATGCCGTCCACCGCGTCGGTGACGGAGCCGGAGACGGTCCAGGTCTCCTGGTCCAGCTCCGCCGCAATCACCGGCGGGGCGGTATCCACCGTGCTGTCAAAGGTGGCGACGATCTGGTCGAGATAGAGGGTCCCCTTGCCCGTGCCGGTGACCTCCAGGCCCCGGATGGTCATGTCCGCAGGCAGACCGTTGACGGAGACCTGCTTCCAGCCGGACACGTCCAGGGTGGTCAGGGGCAGAACCTGGGTCTCCTCCTCGCCGGTGCTGTAGAGCAGGGACAGGGTGTTGCCGGAGCCGTTGCTGTCCACCCAGAGGTTCAGCCCGGTATAGGGGGCCTTCACAGCGGCGGGCTGGACCGTGGCGTTCCAGCGGGCCGGGCCGTCGGTGAGGTCGTAGTCCAGCTTGCCGGAGGCCCGACCGAAGCGGACATAGTTCCCGTCCCGGTTCAGGCTGAAGCTGGCCCGCTCCCCGGTGCCCCGGAAGATGGTGGTCTCACCCTCGAAGTCCTCCAGGGTCTCCAGATGCTGGGTGGCCACCGTCACGTCGATGCTGGCGCTCTGGGTTCCGGCGGAGACGGTGATCTTCCCCGTCCCCAGGGCCGTGGCCGTGAAGAGGCCCGTTTCGTCGATGGTGCCGATCTCCCCCTCCAGGGTCCAGGTAAAGGCCTCCGGGTCCGCCTTGAGGGGCAGGTGCTTGTAAGCGGCGGAGCCGCGGAGCTGGACGGAGGCGCCGGGGGAGGCGCTGAGCTCCGTGATGATGGCGTTGTCGGCGTTCCGCACCGCCAGGCCGTCCGGCGCGGTGACGGCGTGGACCACGGTGGAGCCCTGCCCGCCACCGCCCTGGGCGGTGACGGTGATGTCCCCGCCCTCCAGGGGGGTGGTGAGAACGTTCCCCGACAGGGTCCCGGCGGAGGCGGTGAGGTCATAGCGCTCGTTCATGGGGATGAAATTGGTGTCCACGGCGGCGGCGGAAATCTCCGCGCGGCTGCCCGCCAGGACATAGGCGTTGTCGGCGCTGACGTAGAAGTGGCTCAGCTGCCCCGTGGGCTGGTTGGAGGCCACCAGGAAAATCTGGTTGGACACGGAGCGCTCCACCCGGTCGGAGGGCTGGTTGATCCGCTCCGCCGCGGTGTCCGTGGGCTTTGTGACGGCCAGGGTGGTGGAGCCGCCGCCGTCCAGGCCCAGGGCCGTGACGCAGCCCAGCTCGATGAGCCGCCGGGCCACCTGCTCCATGGTGGCGCCGATGGAGTGGCCGGACTTCCGGCCGTCGATGGTGTAGAAAATCAGGCTACCGTCATACCGCTGGCCCACGGCGGTCCGGGGGGCCGCCCCCGCGGGAAGGCCCGAGGCCACGGCCCCGTTCTCCACCAGGGAGTAGAGAGCCCCGGCGGCGTACAGCACGTCGTTCCAGCCGGGGTCGGCGGGGGTAAGGGCCAGCGTGAGCACCGTCCCCACGGGGATGGAGCGCAGGGCGTTCAGGGTCTCCTCCCCGGCCTTCGCGTTGGCGCTGAGGACCACATGGGTGGGCCCCAGGGGCGTTGGCTCCTTCTCCGTCTCGGCGACGCGCTCCACCTTTAGGAAGGTGGTTCCGCCCAGGGCCAGGTTTCCCTCCTGAATGGTGCAGACCACGTCCACGCCGGGCTGGGTGGAGCCGGTGGTGTGGGAGGCGTTGAAGTCATAGGTGTAGAGGTACACGCCGGATTCCGTCCGGGCCTTGTTGAGGGCGGCGGGCCACAGGGTTTTCTCCGCCGCCTGGCCCGTGCCGCTGGTGAGGGGGTTCCCCAGCTCGTCATAGAGGGGCTCACCCGCCTCGTTATAGAGGGGCTCTCCTGTGCCGTCCTGGGCGGTGTAGCGGACGCTCATGGTAACGGCGGGCTTTCCCAGGATGGCGGTTCCGTCGGAGCGGAAGCCGATGGCGTGATAGCCCCCGTCGCTGGAGCGCAACTGCCCCTGGGTGACCACGATGCCGATGGGCAGGCCGTTGTTCACGTTGTAAAAATCCCCGTTGATGCCCGCCACCACCCGGTGGCCCTGCTCCTCCAGGGCCTTGGCGGTGTTGGAGACGGAGCTCCGGTCCGTCAGCACGCCGCCGTAGGTGACGATGGGGGTGACGGAGGCGTTGGGGACGTATGTAATCAGGTTTTCCGTCCGGTAGTCGGAGCTGACGGAGCTCCAAAAGACGTTGGTGGACAGCTGGGTCTCCCGGTTCAGCGGGGTGTCCGTGGCAATGAGATCGTCCCCCATGGCCTCGGAGGCCAAGGCGGGGGAAACGGTCAGGGCCGCCAGCAGGGAGAGGGCCAGCAGCAGGGAAAGCGCTCTGGGAAAAATTCGTTTCATAGGGTTCCTCCATACTTGTCCAGGGTCGTCGAACGGCTTCCATCATACCACAAACCGGGAGGGAAGTAAATGACAATCCGTGAACAAAATCCGACGGTTTCCCCGGGATTTTCCAGGCTGGACAAACCGCCCCGCCGGCGTTATGATGGAGAAAGCACATAGCAAGGAGGCCTGTCATATGACCGTCACTGTGGACGAAAAACGCTGCATCGCCTGCGGCATGTGCGCTTATGCCGCGCCGGAGGTCTTTCGCGTCGTCGGAAGCGCCTCCACCGTCATCGCCCAGCCGGAGGGGAAGAGCCCCCGGGTCCGGGACGCCGCCAACGGCTGCCCGGTAAACGCCATCCGGGTGGAGGGATGAGCGCGCAAAAAAAGGCCCAGAGGGGCCTTTTTTTGTTATTTCGCCTGTTTCATGGAAAGGGAGATCCGCTTTTTCTTCTCGTCCACCTCCAGCACCTTCACCTTTACCACGTCCCCCACGGACACCACCTCCGAGGGGTGCTTCACCCGGCGGTCCGCCACCTGGGAGATGTGGACCAGCCCGTCCTGGTGGACGCCGATATCCACGAAGGCGCCGAAGTCGATGACGTTGCGCACCGTCCCCGTCAAAATCATGCCGGGCCTCAAGTCCTTTATCTCCAGCACGTCCGTCCGCAGCACCGGCTTTGGCAGATCGTCCCGGATGTCCCGGCCCGGCTTCATCAGCTCCGCCACCACGTCCCGCAGGGTGGGCACGCCCACCCCCGCGTCCTCCGCGGCCTTTTCCTCGCCGTAGGCGGCTACCTGGGCGGGGAGGTTCTGGAGCTTTCCCGCCTTCACGTCCGCCAGGGAATGGCCCGTCAGGGCCAGCAGCTTCTCCGCCGCCGGATAGCTCTCCGGGTGGACGGCGGTGTTGTCCAGCACGGAGGCGCTCTCCGGCACCCGGAGGAAGCCCGCGCACTGCTGGAAGGCCTTGGGCCCCAGCTTGGGGACCTTTAAGAGCTGTTTCCGGGCGGTGAAGGGGCCGTTTTCCTCCCGGTAGGCCACGATGTTCCTCGCCGTGGCCGCCGTCAAGCCGGAGACACGCTGGAGAAGGGAGGGGGACGCGGTGTTCACATCCACCCCCACGGCGTTGACGCAGTCCTCCACCACGCCGTTCAGCGCCTCGTCCAGCCGCTTGGGCGGGCAGTCGTGCTGGTACTGCCCCACGCCGATGGACTTGGGGTCGATTTTCACCAGCTCCGCCAGGGGGTCCTGGAGCCGCCGGGCGATGGACACGGCGGAGCGGAGGTTCACGTCGTACTCCGGGAACTCCGCCGCCGCAAGCTCGCTTGCGGAGTACACGGAGGCCCCGGCCTCGGAGACAATCATGTAGCGGACCTGGGCCCCGGCGGCGCCCACCTGCCGGATGAGCTCCACCGCCATCCGCTCCGTCTCCCGGCTGGCGGTGCCGTTGCCGATGGCGATGTGCTCCACGCCGTGCTTTTGGATGAGCCGGGACAGCAGGGCGATGGCCTCGTCCTTTTTCCGCTCGTTGTAGGTGGGGTATACCACGGCGGTGTCCAGCACCTTCCCCGTGCCGTCCACCACCGCCACCTTGCAGCCCATGCGATAGCCCGGGTCCAGGCCCATGGTCACCTTTCCCTTCACCGGGGGCTGCATCAAAAGGGGCTTTAGATTCAGGGCAAACTGCCCAATGGCCCCCTCGCTGGCCTCCTCTGTCAGGGCGGACCGGGCCTCCCGCTCCAGGGAGGGGAAGATCAGGCGGTCATAGGCGTCCTCCGCCGCGGCCTTGACAAACTCCATGGCGGGGGTTCCGGGGACCACCACCCGGCGGCGGAGGGTCCGCAGCGCCAGCTCCCGGTCCAGCTGGACGGAAACCCGCAGCTTCTCCTCCTTCTCCCCCCGGTTGATGGCCAGGACCTGGTGGCCCTGCATCCGGGAAAGGGGCTGGGTGAAGTCGTAATAGAGCCGGTAAACCGTGTCCTCCTCCACGGCGGCCTCGCTGCGGAGGGTTCCGTTTTTCGCCAGCAGCGCCCGGAGGGCCTTGCGCAGCTCCGCGTCGTCGCTGAGCAGCTCCGCCACAATGTCGGAGGCCCCCGCCAGGGCGTCCTCCGCCGTTTCCACGCCCTTTTCGGGGTCGATATACCTGGCGGCCTCCTCCGCCGGGTCCGGGCAGTCCGGCCCCTGGGCGAAGAGGAGCTCCGCCAGGGGCTGGAGGCCCTTCTCCCGGGCCATGGCGGCCCGGGTGCGGCGCTTTTGCTTATAGGGGCGGTACAGGTCCTCCACCTCCGCCAGGGTGGCGGCGGCGTCGATGGCCTGGGCGAGCTCCTCGGTGAGCCTGCCCTGCTCGTCGATGGATTTTTTCACCGCCTCCCGCCGCTCCTGGAGGCCCCGGAGGTATTGGAGCCGCTCCTCCAGATTGCGGAGGGTGGTGTCGTCCATGGCTCCGTGAAGCTCCTTGCGGTAGCGGGCGATGAAGGGGATGGTGTTGCCCTCGTCCAGCAGGCGGACCACGTTTTCCACATACTGGGCGGGTTGGTTCAGCTCCTGGGACAGCTGGGCAATAATCGCTTCCATAAAACCTCCGTTCTCTGGTTATCCGTTTCCAGGGGTTCCGATTTTCTCCTCCGCGTCCCGCATGGTTTCGCGAAGGAAGATCACGCTGAGGGTCAGGGACATCAGCTCCGCGATGGGGAAGGCAAACCACACCAGGTCCAGATTCCCCGTCTGGGCCAGCAGCCACGCCGCCGGAAGCAGCACCAGCAGCTGGCGGCAGATGGAGACGATCAGGCTGTGTATCGGGTTGCCGATGGCCTGGAACATGGACCCGGCGATGATGCAGAAGCCCGCCAGCAAAAAGGAAACGCTGATGATCCGCAGGGCCACGGCGCCGATGGACAGCATCTCCGCCGAGGGGCTGAAAAAGCCCAGCAGGGTCCCGGGAATCAGGTTGAAAGCGGAAAAGCCGATGACCATGATGACGGTGGCCGTGGCCGCGGTGAGGCGGAAGGTCTTCCGCACCCGGTCCAGCCGGGCCGCGCCGTAGTTATAGGAGATGATGGGCACCATGCCGTTGTTCAGGCCAAAGACCGGCATGAAGATGAAGCTCTGGAGCTTGAAGTAGGCCCCAAAGACCGCCGTGGCGGTGTCGGTGAAGGAGATCAGAATTTTATTCATGCCGAAGGTCATGATGGACCCGATGGACTGCATGATGATGGAGGGCAGGCCCACCCGGTAGATCTCCCGGACCGCGGTCCGGTCCGGCCGGATGTCCCGGAGGCGGATGTGGATATCCTTGTTGAACCGGAGGTTCATCCAAAGGCCGATGAGGGCGGCGATGATCTGGCCAAACACCGTGGCGGCGGCGGCTCCGGCCACCTCCATCCGGGGGAAGCCGAAGAGGCCGAAGATGAGAATGGGGTCCAGAATGATGTTGATGATCGCGCCGATGAGCTGGGTAATCATGGAGTAGACCGTCCGCCCGGTGGACTGGAGCAGCCGCTCAAAGCAGAACTGGCTGAAAATGCCGATGGACAGCCCCAGGCAGA
>CAQXTN010000069.1:0-7385 GCA_948916585.1 uncultured Oscillibacter sp.
CGCCCACGGACACGCCCAGGAAGATGGTGACGATGTTGATGAGCTCGTTCTGCACGGTTTTGCTCAGGCGCTCCACCGCGCCGCACTCCTTGAAGAGGTTGCCCAGCATGAGGCAGGCGATCAGGGGAGCGGCGGAGGGCACCAGCAGGGCCACGAAGATGGCCACCATGATGGGGAAGATGATCTTCTCGGTCTTGGAGACCTGCCGCAGAGGCTTCATGACGATCTTCCGCTCAGCCTCGGTGGTCAAAAGCCGCATGATGGGGGGCTGGATGACGGGCACCAGGGCCATGTAGCTGTACGCCGCCACGGCAATGGGGCCCAGGAGCTCCGGGGCCAGCTTGGTCGCGCCGTAGATGGCGGTGGGGCCGTCCGCGCCGCCGATGATGCCGATGGAGCCGGCCTGGGCGGAGGTGAAGATGCCGGAGAGGCGGCAGCCCACGA
This sequence comes from uncultured Oscillibacter sp., assembly GCA_948916585.1. Classification (GTDB taxonomy): domain Bacteria; phylum Bacillota; class Clostridia; order Oscillospirales; family Oscillospiraceae; genus Oscillibacter. The sequence goes on from CAQXTN010000069.1 coordinate 445, forward strand.
AGGTCATGAAGATGCCCAGCTGGGCGGCCGCGCCCAGGAGCAGGCTCTTGGGGTTGGCGATCAGGGGGCCGAAGTCGGTCATGGCGCCCACGCCCATGAAGATGAGGCAGGGATAGATGCCCAGCTTCACGCCCAGGTACAGAATGTCGATGAGGCCCGGCGAAATGGACTGGCCCGCCGTGGCCGTGGCCAGCACCGCGTCGGCGACGCCCACAGCCTTCAGCTCCGCCAGGAACTCCGCCGTGACGGGGGCTCCGCCGATGAGATCCCAGTGAATGTGCCCTCCGGCGAAGAAGATCTCATGGTACATCTCCGCGCCGGGGAGGTTGGTGATGAGCATGCCGAAGGCGATGGGCACCAGCAGCAGCGGCTCAAATTTCTTGACGATACCCAGGTAGAGAAGGCCGCACGCGATGAGGAGCATCACCAGGCACTTCCAGTTGTCCCCCTGGGCAAACAGCGCGAATCCCGAGCTGTTTACAAAATCCAGTATAGCTTCCATTCCAGTCCCTCCAGCGCCTTACTGGATGACGCACAGCAGCGTGCCGGACTCCACCGCCGCGCCCTTGGCGGCGTTGATGGAGGCCACCTTGCCGTCGCAGGGGCACATGATTTCGTTTTCCATCTTCATGGCCTCCAAAATCATCAGCACGTCGCCCTTCTTCACGGAAGCGCCCTGGCTGACCTTCACGTCCAGGATGGTGCCGGGCATGGGGCTTGTGACCTGCTCGCCTCCGGCGGGAGCGGCGGCGGCGGGGGCCGGAGCGGGGGCCGCGGCGGCGGGCGCGGGGGCGGCCCCGGTCAGCTCCTCCAGTTCAATCTCGTAGGCGGTGCCGTTGACGGTGACTCTGTACTTTTTCATGATGCTCTCTCCTTCTTGTTCCTTACAGTTTTTTCATGGATACGATGCGGATGCCTGTGATGCTGGTCCCCAGTTCCTCCGCGATGGCGGCGGAGACGGCGGCGGCGATCTCCTGGCGGTTCCCCTCCTGGGCGGCGGGGGCGGCGGCAACAGGGGCCGGGGCGGCGGGGGCCGGGCGGCCTCCCACGATTTTGCCCATAACCGTCGTCAGGACGATGAGGCAGATGAGCCCGAAGAACACGGTGCCCATGCCCATCAGGCAGACAAACAAACTTCCATATTCTGGCATATGCTCCCTCCTATAAATATAGATGCAGGGCTATTGTATCAACTTCCGCCGAAAAAAACAATGACTTTGGAGAAATTTTATCAGGGCTTTTTTGCCTAGTCTCCGGAGGCTGGACGTAAGTAATAAAACATGGTACAATTTTACGAATCCGGGGCGGGAAGCAGCGGGTTTATCCGTTAAGAAACCGGTAAAATTTCCCCGCCCCGCCGGAAAGGAGTCCGCTATGCAGTATCAAACCGTGGTCCCGGGCCGCTTTCTCGCCCGGCCCAACCGCTTCATCGCCCGGGTGGAGGCGGAGGGAGCCGTCCAGACCGTCCACGTAAAAAATACGGGCCGCTGCCGGGAGCTGCTGGTCCCCGGAGCGGCCGTCTATCTGGAGAAAAACAAAAACCCCGGCCGGAAGACGGCGTATGACCTCATTGCCGCGCGGAAGGGGGAGCTGCTGGTAAACATGGACGCCCAGGCGCCCAACCGGGTCTTTGCCGAATGGCTGGCGCCCCGCTTGCCGGAGGGGGCGGTCCTCCGCCGGGAGTACGCGTATGGGGACTCCCGCCTGGACTTCTGCGTGGAGAGCCCCCGGGGCCTCTTCCTGATCGAGGTCAAGGGCGTCACCCTGGAGGACGGCGGCGCGGCCCGCTTCCCCGACGCGCCCACGGAGCGGGGGGTAAAGCACATCCGGGAGCTGCGAAAGGCGGCGGAGGCCGGGCTGGGGGCGGCGCTGTTCTTCGTGGTGCAGATGGAGGGCATGAAGAGCGTGGCCCCCAACGACGAGACCCATCCCGCCTTCGGCGCGGCCCTGCGGGAGGCCGCCGCCGCGGGGGTCCGGGTGTGCGCCTGGGACTGCGCCGTCACGCCGGAGAGCCTGACCCTCCGGCGTGAGGTGCCGGTTTCGCTCTAAAGCAGCCGCCCAACCGGGAGCGCCTCAAAAACCTGGGCATAGCGGCGGCCCAGCTCCTCCAGCGCCCGGTTGGTTTCCGCCTCCGGGGAAAAGAGGCCGAACACCGCCGGGCCGGAGCCGGACATGGCGGCGGCCAGGGCTCCGTGGCGGAGAAGGGCTTCCTTGATCCACTGGATTTCCCGCCGCTCCGGCGGTTCCAGCACCGTCTCGAACACGTTGCCCACGCGCCTTGCCGCGCCCGCCAGGTCCCCCCGCTTCAGGGCGGCGGACATCCCGTCCACGTCCGGGTGGGGGAGGCTTTTGTCAAAGCGGAGCCGGGCGAACATAGGCCCCGTGGGCAGATCGAAGTCCGGCTTGCAGATCACAAAACGGCAGTCCGGCAGGGGGGGGAGGTCCGTCAGCAGGTCCCCCCGGCCCTCCGCCAGGGCGGTGCCGCCCCGGACACAGAAGGGCATGTCGCTGCCGATCTGCCCGCCCACGGCCTCCAGCGCCTCCCGGGGCATGGCCGGGGCGTATCTCTCCCGCAGCAGCCGCAGCAAAGCCGCCACGTCGGCGCTGCCGCCCCCCAGGCCCGCGTAGGCCGGGGTTTTCTTCTCCAGCGTCACCCGGAGGGACGGCCGGGGCCGTCCTATGGCGGCGAAGAACGCCTCCGCCGCCCGCTGTTCCAGGGTTTTCCCCTGGGGAAGGACGAGGCCCTGGGCAAAGAGGGCGAAGCCCTCCCCGGCTTCCTCCAGCGTCACGGCGTCGCGGAGGCTTACCGTCTGCATTACCATGCGCATCTCGTGATAGCCGTCCGGGCGTCGGCCCAGGATATCTAAGGCCAGATTCACCTTTGCCGGGGCGGCCTGCGCGTATCGTTCCATAAAGTCCTCCTTAAAATCCCATCTCCGCCAGCTCTTGAACCAGGCGGATATAGAACTCCCCGGCGTCAAAGCCGGGACGCTTCCGCCGCCGCCCTCCCGCGGCGTCTTGGTGGGACACGCCCGCCAGGGTGCCCCGCCAGCGCCCCCAGGCGGCGGAGTCCGGGGAGACCAGGCCGTCGGTGGGGGCGTCGGCCCTGGTGAGCCGGAGCTGGAGGCGGTCCGTGGGGTCCCAGCCCGCCTCGTCCAGCCGGGCGCCCCAGCTTTGGTAGTAGACCAGGGGGCTGTCCGGGTTTTCCCGGTTGAAGCGGGCCATGGCCTCGGGGGTTAGGGCGCTTACCGCCGCCGGGAAGTCTGGGGCCCGGTCTCCCCGGGCCCGCCAGAAGCCCTCCAGACCCCGGCCCGCAATCCGGCAGACCCGCTCCCGCGCCAGCCACTCCGCCGCCGCCCGGGAGCCGTGGTGGGGCGTGCAGATGGTGGTGAGGGAGGCGGCCTTGGGGGCAAAGCCCAGGGTGGAAATGAGATACCGGGCCTCCAGCCCGCCCTTGGAGTGGGCCAGGAGGTTCAGCTTTTCGCTTCCCGTCTCCGTTAGGATGTCCTCCGCCCGGCGGAGGAGGGCAAGGGCGTTGCCGGGGACGCTGCCCCAGGCGTCCTGGCCGCTGAGGTAAACAGCGGCCCCATGTTCCCGGAGGATGTCCGCCATTCGGCCCCAGTAGGGGAAAATCCAATCGTCCCGGCAGTTGAGGCCGTGGATGAGCAGAAGGGGGTATCGGGTCCGGCAGTCCGTCATAGGGGGCCTCCTTTCCGGCCTTGCGTGTTGGCGGATTTTGTGGTATGCGGTCCGTGCGCGTCGCTTGTGGGCGGCCGGACGGCAACCGGCGGGCAGTTGGGCTCTTTGAAAAGGGGCGACAGAATGCCGGTTGCGTTGACGCTTCATATCCTGCGCTGGAGGGTAGCGATCAAGGTAAAAAGCGGAAACCGCCACTCTGCCAAGTGACGGTTTCATAGGCTTTTGCATATCTTTAACCTGCGATCAGACAAACCGCTTGCCGTGGTCATTTTCGCTGTGCTCATTATAGGCCGAAACGGCCTTTCTGTCAAGCCCCGGCTTCGGCCGGGGCTTGCCTTTCCAGTCTTTTTCCGCCTTTTCCGCCACGAAAGCATTGACATTTCCGCTAAGGCCCGTTATCATAAGAGAATCTGCCCGGGGCGGGATTTCCCGCCGGTGGGTTTCGCGACGAAATATACGAGAGAGGAACGAGAAACTTATGAAACGGGAGCGTTTTCAATCCCGCCTGGGCTTCCTTCTGGTAAGCGCGGGCTGTGCCGTCGGCATCGGCAACGTGTGGAAATTCCCCTATGTCACCGGGGAGAACGGCGGCGGCGTGTTCGTGCTGTTTTACCTGCTCTTTCTGGCGATCATGGGCGTGCCGGTTCTGACCATGGAGCTGGCGGTGGGCCGGGCCAGCCGCAAGAGCGCCGTGCAGGGCTATCAGGCCCTCCAGAAGCCGGGCAGCAAGTGGCACATTCACGGCTGGTTCTGCGTGGCGGGCTGCTGCCTTTTGATGATGTACTACACCACCGTCTCCGGCTGGATGCTGGGCTACTTCTTCAAGTTCGCCGGCGGGGCCTTTGACGGCCTTGCCGCCGGCGCGGTGGACGGGGTGTTCTCCGCCATGCTGGCGGACCCGGTGGAGATGACCGTCTGGATGGTTCTGACGGTGCTGGCGGGCTTTTTGGTGGTGAGCTTCGGCCTGCAAAAGGGCCTTGAGCGGATCACGAAGTGGATGATGCTGGGGCTTCTGACCCTCATCATTGTGCTGGCGGTCCACAGCCTGACCCTCTCCGGCGGGATGGAGGGCGTGAAGTTCTACCTCCTGCCCGACTTCCAGCGGGCGGCGGAGGCGGGCCTGGGCAATGTCATCACCGCCGCCATGAACCAGGCGTTCTTCACCCTGAGCCTCGGCATTGCCGCCATGGAGATTTTCGGCAGCTACATGGGCCGGGATAACACCCTCACCAGCGAGGCGGTGCGCATCTGCCTGCTGGACACCTTCGTGGCCCTGATGGCGGGCCTCATCATCTTCCCCGCCTGCTTCGCCTTCGACGTGGAGCCGGGACAGGGCCCGGCGCTGATCTTCATGATCCTCCCCAAGGTCTTCCTGAATATGGCGGGGGGCCGCCTCTGGGGGTCCCTGTTCTTCCTGTTCATGACCTTCGCCAGCTTCTCCACGGTCATCGCCGTCTTTGAGAACCTCCAGGCCAACGCCATCGACAACTTCGGCTGGAGCCGGAAAAAGGCGGCCCTGGCGAACTGTGTTTTCATCCTCATCGCCAGCATGCCCTGCGTCCTGGGCTACAATCTCTGGAGCGGACTCCACCTCATCGGCGGACGGGACGTGCTGGACAGCGAGGACTTCCTCGTCTCAAACCTGCTGCTGCCCCTGGGGTCCCTGGTGTACCTGCTGTTCTGCGTCAGCAAGAGCGGCTGGGGCTACGACCGCTATCTGGAGGAGGCCAATTCCGGGCAGGGCCTGAAAATGCCTCGCTGGCTGTGGCCCTACTTCCAGTTCGTCCTGCCGGTGCTGATTTTGATCATTTTGATTCAGGGGCTGCTGTGAGCCGGAGCTCCAAAACTTAAAAAGCGGCGGGGAATTTCCCCGCCGCTTTTCTATAGCTTGCTCAGAACGCCACCTTCATGCACAGCGCCACCAGGCACAGGATAACGGCGCAGGGAACATACACATACCGCCCGACGTGATACCACCAGGCGCCTGGAGCCTTCTCCGCGCCCTTGTCCACCTCGTCCATCAAATCCTCCCGGCGCATGATCCAGAACCAGCTCACCGCCCCCAGGGTGGCCCCGATGGGGATGATATAGATGGATACAATGTCCATCCAGGGGCCCCACTTGAAGATGGGCTCCATGTGCAGGCCGATTCCCAGGCACACGACGCACAGCAGAACCAGCATGGCCTTCCGGCTGAGCTTGGGGAATTTGTGGAGCAGGGATTCCCCCACCGCCTCGAACATGTTCTGGAGGGAGCTGACCCCGGCGAAGATCATGGCAATATACAAAATCACCGCGAACAGCCGCCCCAGGGGGATATCCTGCAAAATCCGGGGCAGGGTGACAAAGAGCAGGGAGGGCCCGGCTCCAATGTCCAGCCCGTAGGCAAAGCAGGCGGGGATCATTACCAGGGCGGCCACCAGGGCGGCGATGGTATCGAAGAGGGCCGTCCGTTTCGCCAGCTTCGCCACGTCCTCCGCCGTGTCCAGGTAGGCCCCGTAGACGATCATGCCGCTGCCGGTGATGGACAGGGAGAAGAAGGCCTGTCCCATGGCCCAGATCCACACCATTGGGTCCAGCAGCTCCTCCCACCGGGGGGAGAACATATAGCGGTAGCCCTCCGCCGCGCCGGGGAGGAAGGCCACCCGCACCGCCAGGATGAGGAAGATCAGGAAAAAGAGGGGCATCATGACCTTGTTGCTCTTTTCGATGCTCTTGGCCCCCAGCAGAAGCGTCAGCAGCGTGCCCACCACCACGATGGCGTGGAAGGGAATCACGGAGTAGTCCGCCAGGGAAAAGCTCTCAAACCAGGCGGCGGTGTCCGCCGTCATCAGCTCCCCGGTGAGGGAGCCGGCGAAAGCCTTCAGCACGTAGGAGATGATGACCGCGTAGCCGATGGCGATGCACATGGACCCCGCCAGGGGCAGCCAGCCCAAAAGGCCCCCCGCCCTGCCCAGCTCCTTCTTCCGGGTGCCCCAGGCCATTTCATAGGCCCCCAGGGTCCCCGTCCGGGCCCGGCGGCCCACGGCGTACTCCGCCGCCAGGCCCACGGTGCCGAAGAGGGCGATGAAGATCAGGTAGGCGATGAGGAAGGCCCCGCCGCCGTTGCTGCCCATCTTGGCGGGAAAGCCCCACACGTTGGCCATGCCCACGGCCGAGCCCACCGCCGAGAGGACAAAGCCCCACTGGCTGCTGAACTGGCGCTTCTTGTGCTCGTGGCTCATGCCGTGCCCCCTTCCCGC
>CAQXTN010000070.1:0-7228 GCA_948916585.1 uncultured Oscillibacter sp.
ATCATGCCCGGCCTCATCAACGCCCACACCCACATCTACTCCGCCCTGGCCCGGGGCCTCAGCATCAACGGCTACGCCCCCACCAACTTCTACGAGGTGCTGGACGGCCAGTGGTGGTACATCGACCGCCACCTGGACCTGGCGGCTACCAAGGCCAGCGCCCAGGCTCTGGTGATCGACTCCATCAAGCAGGGCGTCACCACCATCTTCGACCACCACGCCTCCTTCCGCGAGATCCCCGGCTCCCTCATGGAAATCGCCAAGGTCACGGAGTCCATGGGTATGCGGGCGTGCCTCTGCTATGAGGTCAGCGACCGGGACGGCGAGGAAAAATCCCTCCAGTCCGTCCAGGAGAACAAGGACTTCATCGACTACTGCGAGAGCCGCCCCTCCGACATGCTGAAAGCCATGTTCGGCGGACACGCCCTGTTTACGATTTCCGACAAGACCTTCGACCGGATGGCCGCCGCCAACGCGGGCCGGGTGGGCTACCACATCCATGTCTCCGAGGGCATGAACGACGTGTATGACTCCCTCCAGAACTACGGACGCCGCCCGGTCCAGCGCCTCCAGGACCACGGCATCCTGGGCCCCAAGACCATCCTGGGCCACTGCATCCATGTGAACACGGCGGAAATGGACATCATCAAAGAAACAGACACCATGTGCGTCAACAACCCGGAAAGCAACATGGGCAACGCCGTGGGCTGCTCCCCGGTGCTCCAGCTTTACAAGAAGGGCATCCTGGTGGGCCTGGGCACCGACGCCTATACCAACGACATGCTGGAGAGCATTAAGGCCGCCCTGACCATCCAGCGGCACAACGCCTGCCTCCCCGGCGTGGGCTGGTGCGAGGTGACGGACATGCTCTTCAAGAACAACGCCAAGATGGCCCAGCGGGCCGGATTCCCGGAGACGGGCGTGCTGAAAGCCGGGGCGGCGGCGGACGTGATCGTCATGGACTACAAGCCCTTCACGCCGTTTTCCGACGCGAACATCGACGGGCACATGCTCTTCGGCATGACGGGCCGCCAGTGCCAAACGACGATGATCAACGGCAAAATCCTGATGAAAGACCGCCAGCTGACGGAAATCGACGAGGAGGCCGTCAACGCCGAAATTCTCCAGGCCTCCAAGAAGCTCTGGGGAACCCTGAACCACCGCGAATATTAAAGAGGGGACTTCGTGACCCCCTTTCGACCCCCCCACCAGTCCGCGGACTGGTGAGCGCGCCCAAGGCGCGCGAGTCGAGGAATTTTTATGACGCGCATGCCGCCGCAAAAACGATTTCATATATTCTAAGGAGGAAAACCTTATGTCCGAACTCATGACCCCCATCCCGTTCCGGGAACTCATGACCTGGGTAACCGCCGAGTATCAAAAGGACGGCACCGTCTTCGGCGTCCACAAGCCCTATAAGGCGGGCGTCAAGACCCTGCCCATCTTCGGCGAGAAAATCGAGACCCCCTTCGGCCCCGCCGCCGGACCCAATACCCAGCTGGCCCAGAACATCATTGCCGGCTATTTCGCCGGAGCCCGGTTCTTCGAGCTGAAAACCGTCCAAAAGATGGACGGCGCGGATTTGGCCGCCTGCATCAGCCGGCCCTGCATTTTGGCGGAGGACGAGTGCTACAACTGCGAGTGGTCCACGGAGCTGTATGTCCAGCAGGCCTTTGAGGAGTATGTAAAAGCCTGGTGCGCCTGTAAAATCATGGCCAAGGTCTACGGCCTGGGCGACCCCGACGCCTTTGTGTTCAACATGTCCGTGGGCTACGACCTGGCGGGCATCCAGGGGCCCAAGGTGGACAAATTCCTCACCGAGATGGTGGACGCCTCCAAGACCCCCATCTTCCAGGAGTGCCTCCGGGTTCTCAAGGAGTTCTTCCCCGCCGAAAGCGCCTTCATCGACGCCATCACGCCCCATGTCTCCGGCAGCGTCACCCTCTCCACCCTCCACGGCTGCCCACCGGACGAGATTGAGCGCATCGCCAGCTACCTGATTGAGAAGAAGCGGCTCCACACCTTCGTCAAGTGCAACCCCACCATCCTGGGCTACGAGACCGCCCGGTCCATCCTGGACGGCATGGGCTACGACTATATCGCCTTTGACGACCACCACTTTAAGGAGGACCTCCAGTACGCGGACGCGGTGCCCATGTTCCGCCGCCTCCAGGCCCTGGCGGACAAGACCGGCGTGGAGTTCGGCCTCAAGCTCTCCAACACCTTCCCCGTGGACGTGAGAGGCGGAGAACTGCCCAGCGAGGAAATGTACATGGCGGGCAAGTCCCTCTTCCCCCTGACCACCACCATGGCGGCCCGGATTTCCAAGGAGTTCGGCGGCCGCATGCGCATCAGCTACGCCGGAGGCGCCGACGCGCTGAACATCGACAAGCTGTTCTCCCTGGGCATTTGGCCCATCACCATGGCCACCACGGAGCTCAAGCCCGGCGGCTACCAGCGCTTCGTCCAGATCGGCGACAAGCTGGACGCCCTGGAGTTCCAGCCCTTCACTGGCGTGGACGTGGCGGGCATCGAGGCCCTGGCCCTGGCGGCCCGGTCCGACAAGTACCACGTCAAGGCCGTGAAGCCCCTTCCCAGCCGTAAGCTCAGCGAGAAGGTGCCCCTGCTGGACTGCTTCACCGCTCCCTGCAAGGGCGGCTGCCCCATCGCCCAGGACATCCCCGAGTACATTGAGCTGTGCCGGAAGGGCGAGTACGCCTCCGCCCTGCGGCTCATCTGCGAGAAGAACCCCCTGCCCTTCATCACGGGCACCATCTGCGCCCACCGCTGCCAGACCAAGTGCACCCGGACCTATTACGATGATTCCGTCCAGATCCGGGCCACCAAGCTGGTGGCCGCCGAGAAGGGCTATGACGAATATCTGTCCAAGGTGAAGGCCCCCGCCCCCGCCAACAGCGGCAAGAAGGTGGCCGTCATCGGCGGCGGCCCCACCGGCATGGCGGCGGCTTACTTCGTGGGCCGGGCGGGCATCCCCGTCACTGTCTTTGAAAAAGCCGATAAGCTGGGCGGCATTGTCCGGCAGGTGATCCCCGGCTTCCGCATCTCCGACGAGGCCATTGACAAGGACGCGGCCCTGGTCGCCAAAATGGGCGCGGAAATCAAGCTGAACACCCCCGCCCCCTCGGTTGCCGAGCTGAAAGCGCAGGGGTACACCCATATCTTCTTCGCCGTGGGCGCGTGGAAGGCCGGGCGGCTGGATATCCCCGGCAACGTGGTGCCTGTCATCGGCTGGCTGAAGGATTTGAAGGCCGGAAAGGACGTATCCCTGGGCCATGTTGCGGTGGTCGGCGGCGGCAACACCGCCATGGACGCCGCCCGGGCGGCCCTCCGGTCCGGGGCGAAGTCCTCCACCCTGGTGTACCGCCGGACAAAGAAGTACATGCCCGCCGACGCGGAGGAGCTGGAGCTGGCCATCGCCGACGGCGTGAGCTTCCTGGAGCTGGTAGCTCCCGTGGAGCAGAAGGACGGCAAGCTCCGCTGCGAGAAGATGAAGCTGGGCGAGCCCGACGAGAAAGGCCGCCGCAAGCCGGAGCCCACTGGGGAGTTTGTGGAGATCGACTGCGACACCGTGGTCTCCGCCGTGGGTGAGAAGGTGGAGAGCGAGCTCTTCACCGCCAGCGGCGTGGAGGTGGACGCCAAGGGTCTGCCGGACTTCCGCACCAACGTAGAGGGCGTCTACGCCGGCGGCGACGCCATGCGGGGCCCCGCCACGGTGGTGGAGGGCATCGCCGACGCCCAGTGGTTCGCCAACGCCGTTATTGGGGAGGCCCACAAGTTTGAGATTCCCGCCAAGGCCGTGGCCTCCCGGGCGGACGCCATCGCCAAGAAGGGTATTCTCTGCGAGTCCGCCAAGCGCGAGGGCGGCCGCTGCCTGACCTGCAACGTGGTGTGCCAGGTCTGCGCCGACGTGTGCCCCAACCGGGCCAACGTGGTGGTGGAGCTGCCCGACGGGCGGCATGAGATTCTCCATGTGGACCGGATGTGCAACGAGTGCGGCAACTGCGCCATTTTCTGCCCCTACGATTCCGCCCCCTACCGGGATAAGTTCACCCTGTTCAAGACCCGGGAGGGCTTTGACGAGAGCGTGAGCAACCAGGGCTTCCTGCCCCTGGGCGGAAGCAAGGTCCTGGTCCGGCTGGACGGGAAGGTCTTTGAGGCGGACTTGAGCGGCAAGAACGATCTGCCCGCGGACATCGAGGTATTCATCCTCACGGTGCTGAACAAGTACACGTATCTGCTGTAAGCGTAATCTCAAACGGAGGCCGGGAAAAGTCCCGGCCTCCGCCTTTTTTGTCTTCTGGAAATATGACTGGAATTTACAGCCCGTCCGTGGTATACTGTATTCTGCATGAAAAAATCCCCAAGTTAGGAGTGTGAATCCCTTGACCCTGTTTTCCTCCGTCCTCCTGGGCGTCATCCAGGGGGTGACCGAGTTCCTGCCGGTGTCCAGCTCCGGCCATCTGGCCATTGCGGAGCACCTGCTGAACGTCTCCGGCGCGTCGTCGGTGCCGCCCTTTTTTGACGTGCTGCTCCACCTGGGCACCCTGTTCGCCGTATTCGCCGCTTATTGGGAGGACATCCGGGACATGATTCTGGAGTTCTTCTATGGCGTGAGCGATTTGGTTCACAGGACCACCCCCAGCCGCGTCCCCCCCGCCCGGCGGATGATTCTGCTGATCATCGCGGGCACCCTGCCCCTCTTCGCCGTGCTGCCTATCAAGGACACCATCGAATCCCTGGGGGACAACATGTACTTCGTGGCCTTCGCCCTGCTGGCCACCGGCTGCCTGCTCTTCGCCAGCGACCGCGTGCGCCGGGGGCGGAAGACGGAGAAAACCGCCACGATGCTGGACGCCCTGCTGGTGGGCGTGGGGCAGGCCGTGGCCACCTGCCCGGGGATCTCCCGGTCCGGCACCACCATCACCGCCGGGTGCTTCGTGGGCTTTGATCGGAAATTTGCCGTCCGCTACTCCTTCCTCATGTCCATCCCCGCCATTCTGGGGGCCAACATCTTAAGCCTCAAGGACGCGCTGGAGGGCGATATCCTCTGGGCGGAGGTTCCGGTTTATCTTGTGGGCGTGGTGGTCTCCGCCGTGGTGGGCTACGCCTGCATCCGCCTAATCAAGCTGGTGGCGGACAAGGGGAAGTTCGGCTTCTTCGCCTACTACTGCTGGCTGGCGGGCATTGTCACCCTGGCCTTGATCTTCACACAGAAGTGACCAATTTCGGACTCTTGGAGGTACATAACCGTGGCTTCCTCTTCACAAAAGAAACCCGCCGCCAAAAAAACCGGCGGCAGATCCACCAAAAAGCCCCCGCAGAAGCAGCCCATCCGCCGGGAGGTTACCGGCGGTGTGCTGCTGGTGCTGGCCCTGTGCGTCTTTGTGGGCTATTTCGGCGTCAACGCCTTGTTTCTGGATTTTTTCGCTAAGCTTCTAAAGGGCCTCTTCGGCTACGGCTACTGGCTGGCGGGTCCCGCCCTGGCGCTGGCGGGGCTGATCCTGATTTTTCACCGGGGCCGCCCCGTCCAGCTGCGGACCACCTGCGCCCTGCTGCTGCCGCCGCTGTTCGGCTGCCTGACCCATCTGGTTTTCTGCAAGAAGGTCTACGAGCCCTCCTTCTTCAAGATGCTGGGGGCCATCTGGGCCGACGGCGTGGCCCTGGAGTCCGGCGGGGCCGTCTCCGGCGTGCTGGCCAACGGGTCCGCCGCCGTGTTCTCTTCCCTGGCCTCGGTGATTTTATTTACCGTTCTGTTCGTGGCCCTGCTCTTTGTGTCCCTGCGGCTGACCCTGGCGGCTTTCGCCGACTGGCGGAATAACCGCCTGCCCTATGAGGAGCCGCCCGAGCCCGCCATCCGCCTGACCCCTGTGGACCCGCCCAAGCGCCGGGCCCCGGTGGGCCCCAAGCCCCAAATTGACATCCCCCTGGACGGCGAGGAGCGGCCCGCGAGGCCGGAGAAATCCGGGAAATTCACCGGCTTCTTCCGCCACAAGGCCGACGCCCAGCCTACGCCGGACCAGGTGCTTCAAGCGGCCCCCGTCCCAAAGCCGGAGCCTGTTCCCGAACCGGAGCCGGAGCGCCCCCGGGCGGCCATCCCCGTGCCGCCTCCCGCGCCGGTGCCAGAGCCGTTTTCCTCCGGCACGTCCTCCCCGGCGGCTCTGGAGCCCATGGAGCCCCCGGCGCGGCCCGCGGTTCCCGAACCCGTCTCCCCCGAGCCCGCGCCGCCGCCGGAGAAGCCCCTGCCCACGGCGGAGGCATTCACCCGCAGCGGCAAGGCCGAGACGGCCAAGGAGGTGGCGGCCCAGACCGCCGCCGTGGCCGCGGAAATCGAGGAGAAGCTGGCCCTGGAGGAGGGGGAGTACCCCTATCCGCCGGTGGACCTTTTACAGCTGAACCAAGGGGAGAACCACATCGAGGCCGGGGCGGAGCTGCGAAACAACTCCCGCCGCCTGGCGGAGACCCTGACCAGCTTCGGCGTGGACGCCGCCCCCGGCGATGTGATACACGGACCCTCCGTCACCCGCTACGAGTTTATCCTGGAGCAGGGGGTCAAGCTCTCCAAGATCACCAACCTGGCGGACGACATCGCCCTGGCCCTGGGGGCCACCGGTGTGCGCATCGCCCCCATTCCCGACAAAATTTCCGTGGTGGGCATCGAGGTGCCCAACAAGCAGGTGACCCCGGTGCTCATCCGGGACGTGATTGAGTCCCGGGACTTCGCCGGGCACAAGTCCCAGGTGGCCTTCGCCCTGGGCCGGGACATCGGCGGGCGGAACGTCATCGGGGACATCGGTACCCTGCCCCATGTGCTCATCGCCGGCACCACCGGCTCCGGCAAGTCCGTGTGTACCAACTCCCTGATCATCAGCCTCCTCTACAAGTCCACGCCGGAGGACGTGCGCTTTATCATGGTGGACCCCAAGATGGTGGAGCTGGCCCCCTACAACGGCATCCCCCATCTGCTGATCCCTGTGGTGACGGACCCGAAGAAGGCCGCCGGGGCCCTCCAGTGGGCGGTGTTTGAGATGATGAAGCGCTACAAGACCTTCTCCGAGCATGGCGTGAAAAAGCTGGAGGAGTTCAACCAGCTTGCCAGAACGAAGGAGGGCATAGAGCCCCTGCCCAGCGTGGTGGTGGTCATCGACGAGCTGGCGGATTTGATGCTGGTGGCCGCCAAGGAGGTGGAGGAATCCATCTGCCGGGTGGC
>CAQXTN010000071.1:0-7082 GCA_948916585.1 uncultured Oscillibacter sp.
CGCAGTCCTGGCGGAAAAAGATGCCCAAAGACGGCGTTTTGCCATTTTTCAAACACGGCCCAAAACATCCACGCGTTTTACGCCGTAATAGTGAAACAGCGCCAGGGCCTCCGGCCCAATCCGCTCCCCGGACACGGCGATGGGCACCGCCGGGGGACAGCCCACCGTGGGCGCGCCGCAGACCCGGCCCAGGCTCTCCTCCGCCGGGACGGACTCCTGATGGGCGAACAGGGCCTCCCGGATGGACAGGACCCGCTCTCCCTTTGCCAGGGGCAGGAAAACCGCCGGGGCGGCGGGAGCCCGGTTTTCCCCCAGGGCGGCGGAAACGCGGGCAAGGTCCTCCGGGGTGTTCCCCGGCGTGGTCATGAGGACCAGGAAGTCCCGGTCCGCGTACTCGCATTCCGCGCCGCCCCGGCGGAGGCGGTCCGCCAGGTCCAGACCCGTCAGGCCCGCCGGGGCCCGAAGGGTCAGGCGGAGAGGGTCGGAGGGTTCAACCTGCCAGCCGTTGGCGGAAAGGGTTTTCCCCAGGGCCTCCAGGCGGCGGACGGCCTCCGCCAGCCGGGCGGGGTAATTTTCTGATAGATAGCGGCCGCACAGGTCCAGGGAGGCCAGGGTCAGATAGGACGGGCTGGTGGACCCGAAGAGGGCCAGGGCGGCCCGGGCGTTCTCCCGAAACGCCGCCGGGGCGGTTTTGGAGATATGCAGATACGCCCCGCCGGTGAGGACCGGCAGGGTCTTGTGGGCGGAATCGCAGGCGAGGTCCGCCCCCAGGTCCAGGGGGTGGCGGGAGGGAGAGAGGAAGCGCAGATAGGCCCCGTGGGCGTTGTCCGCCAGAAGCGGCGTTTTATGGGCCCGGCACACCTCCGCCAGGGCGGAGATATCCGCCATATTCCCTAAGTAATCGGGGCTGGTGACGTAGACGGCGGCGGGGGGCGCGGGCAGGGCGGACAGGGCCCTTTCCAGGCCCTCCGCCGTAACGGGACAGGCGCAGAGGGAGCTTGTCCCCTCCTCCGGCCAGAGCCAAAGGGGCTCGAAGTCCAGCAGGGCGGCGGCGTGGACGAAGGATTTGTGGACGTTCCGGGCGGCCAGAATCACCGGCGGCGTCCCCGCCGGCCGGTTCTGGAGGGCCAGGAACAGCATGGCCTTGACGCACTGGGTAGACCCTTCGGTGGAGTAGAACGTGGCGGCGGAGCCGAAGAGGGCGGAGGCGTTTTCCTCGCTCTCCGCAATGACCCCGGAGGCCTCATAGAGGGAGTCCGCCCCGGAAATCTCCGTCAGGTCCCAGGCCTCGCAGCCCAAGGGCCCCCGGCCCTTGTGCCCCGGCATGTGGAGCCGGGCCATGCCGGAGGCGGCGTAGGCCCGGAGGAAGTCCGCCAGGGGGGTGGTCATGCTTCCTCCGCCTCTTCCGCCAGGGCGGCCTGGAGCATGATGGCGCACTCCATCCGCTTGCGGAAGAGCTCGCAGCCCGCCTCATAGACCCCCCGGATGGAGCCGGAGGCGTGGTAGGCGTTGGCGGCGCAGCCGCCGGAGCAGTAAAGCTTGGCCCAGCAGTCCGCGCACTCGGGCCGGGCGTAGGCGTTGCAGGAGCGGAACTTCTCCCGCAGGACGGCGTTCGTCACGCCCTTCCACACGTCCCCCAGCTTATAGGCTTCCTCCCCCACGAACTGGTGGCAGGGGTACAGGTCCCCCCAGGGGGTGACGGCCATGTACTCCGTGCCGGAGCCGCAGCCGGAGACCCGCTTATAGACGCAGGGGCCACCCGTGAGGTCCAGCATGTAGTGATAGAAGGTGATGGGACGGCCTTCCTTATGGCGCCCCAGCATTTCCTTCGCCAGGAGCTCGTACTGCTCCTTGACGATCTCCAAGTCCTCCGCCGTCAGGGCCGCCGGGTCCCCCGGGGCGCAGACCACCGGCTCCATGGAAAGCTCGGTAAAGCCCAGGTCCGCCATGTGGAAGAGGTCCTTCGTGAAGTCGGGGTTCCGGTGGGTGAAGGTGCCCCGCATGTAATAGCGGCTTCCTCCCCGGGCCTTCACCAGCTCCTGGAACTTGGGGACGACGCGGTCATAGCTGCCGTTTCCGGCGTAGTCCACCCGAAGGGCGTCGTGAATCTCCTTCCGCCCGTCCAGGGAGAGGACCACGTTGTCCATCTCCCGGTTGGCAAAGTCGATGACGTCTTCGTCAATGAGCATCCCGTTGGTGGTGAGGGTGAAGCGGAAGCGCTTGTGCTGGGGCCCCTCCTGGGTCCGGGCATAGGCCACCAGGTCCTTCACCACCTGCCAGTTCATCAGCGGCTCGCCGCCGAAGAAGTCCACCTCCAGGTTCGTCCGGGTTCCGGAGTGGGCGATGAGGAAGTCCAGGGCCCGCTTTCCCACCTCGAAGCTCATGAGGGCCCGGTCCCCATGGTACTTCCCCTGGCTCGCGAAGCAGTAGGAGCAGTTCAAATTGCAGGTGTGGGCCACATGAAGGCAGAGGGCCTTCACCACGTCGCCGGAGCGCTCTTTAAAGGTCCCGGCGATGTCCGAAAAGGTGTCGGGGGTGTAGAGCTGCCCGGATTTTACCAGGGACTCCACGTCGGCCAGGCACTCCCGGAGCTCCGCCTCCGTCACATCGGGGCGGTCCCGGTAGGTTTCCAGCAGGGTTTGTACGATCTCCTCCGGCGTATGGTCCGGGTAGAGGGCAATCAGGTCATAGGCCACCTCGTCCACCACGTGGACGCCGCCGGAGCAGCTGTCCAGGACGAGGTTATAGCCGTTCAGCTTGTATTGATGTACCATGTGTTCCTCCCAAGCCGCCCGGAGGGGCGGCGGTCTTGTTGACAGGAAAAGCGCCGCCTCACCGGGCGGCGCTTCGGCTGTTTACTTCTGCTCGCACTTCTGGTTGGCGACGCCGCAGGAGGTCTTGCAGGCGGACTGGCAGGAGGTCTGGCACTCGCCGCAGCCGCCCTTTTTGGCGCTCTCACAGAGGCTGCGGGTCTCCAGGGTCTTGATTCTCTTCATGATCGTTACTCCCATCTGATTGAATTTGAAGCGCTCCGCTTTTGGAAAAAGCGGCCTTTTATCTTCGACAGTTTAGCATAGGACCGCCGGAAAGTCAAGAGGAAGGGGAACCTTTGCCGCCCCGCAGGAGGCACAGCGCCCCCCCGGCAAAGACGCACAGGTCCGCCAGGTTAAAGACATAGCGGTCCAGGGGCCTGGGGGCCCGGGGGAAATGGAGGTAGTCATAGACCCGGCCCTCCGTCAAGCGCTCCTGGAGGTTGCTGAGGCCCCCGCCCAGCATCAGCCCCGTCCCCAGGGGGCAGCGCTTCCGCCGTCCCCACAGCAGCCCCAAGGCCGCCGCCGAGGCCAGGGGCAGGGCCTCCGCCGGGATGGGCAGGGAAAAGGCCGCCCCCTCGTTCCACAAGGGCTCTATCCGGACCCGGCCCCCCAGATAGTCCCGCTCGGGACGGCCGGGGCGGTCCAGATACCGCCGGGCGGCGGTACAGCCGGAATACGCGGCCAGCGCGGTCAGTAGCGTCCGCATGCTCATTCCTCCTTTCGCTTTTCCGCCTCTTCCATGGCGGCCCGGAGGGCCCCGTGGCCCAGGCGGTTGTTGTCCGCCAGAATCCGGGCGATCTGGCCTTGAACCGCCTCCACCTCCTCCCGGAAGGCGGCGGCGGAAACCCGGAGGGCCCCGTGGCCCAGAATGATGAGCTGTTCCGGCCCGTCGGAGGTGGCAACCCGGACCCGGTGGCGCTTCCCCAGCTCATAGGTGGCCCGCTCGATGTAGGCGTCCGCCGTCTCCGCCTCCTTGGTGTAGACCACATGGATGTTGTGGTACTTTTCCACGGACCCCTGGCCCCCCCGGACCTTATAGGCGTCAAAGACGGCGATGACCTCGCATTTCCGGTAACCCTGGTAGTTGCAAAGAAGGTCGCACAGGGCCTTCCGGGCCGCGTCCAGGCTCTCCCGGGCAACGGCCTTCAGCTCGTCCCAGGCGAAAATGATGTTATACCCGTCCACCAGCAGATACTCCGGCCCGGAGGGCTGGCGGGAGACGCTCCGGCGCTCCGGCGCCTCCGGGGCGGCGGGGCGGCGGGGGGCCTTGGGGGGCAGGAAGTCCCGGCGCTTCACCGCGCCGTAGGTCCGCTCGAAAATGGCCTGGAGCTCCTTGTCCTGCTCGATGGTCCCGGCGTAGGCGGCGCTCCGGCGGGTCTCCGGCTCCTTGGTTTCCCCGGGCTTCGGGGCGCCGAGGCGGACGCCGCTCACCACATGGGCCTGGGCGGGGACGTCGCTCCACTTCACCGTGTACCCCGCGCCGTGGGCGCAGAAGACGGAGTCCGGCGTGTTCTCCACGTCCCGCTCCGGGTCATAGCCCAGGGCCTCCGCGACCGTTTCCGGGTCTCCGCAGGGCCGGTACCCGGCGGGGCGGAGGCTCAAGCGGCCCTGTCCCCGGGTATAGGCCGCCAGCTCCTTGGCGTAGTCCCCCATGGCGGCTACCGGGGCCTGGCCAGTGAGGACGGCCTCCTCCCCCAGGGCCTCCGGCGGCTCCGCCTCGCCGCCCATCTGCTGGACGTCGTTCAGCGCCCGGCCCAGCTGGGCGGCGGGCAGCTCCAGGCGGAAGGCGTACCAGGGCTCCAGCAGGACGCTTTCGGCGCGCATCAGCCCCTGGCGCACCGCCCGGTAGGTGGCCTGGCGGAAGTCGCCTCCCTCGGTGTGCTTTTCGTGGGCCCGGCCCGCCGTGAGGGTAAGTTTCATGTCCGTAATGGGGGAGCCGGTGAGGACCCCTAGGTGGGGCTTTTCCCACAGGTGGGTCAAAACAAGGCGCTGCCAGTGGCCGTCCAGCTGGTCCTCCGGACAGACGGTGGCAAAGTGGAGGCCCGTCCCCCGGGGCAGGGGCTCCAGGAGCAAATGGACCTCGGCGTAGTGCCGCAGGGGCTCGAAGTGGCCCACGCCCTCCACGGGGGCGGCGATGGTCTCCCGGTACACCACCCGCCCCGCGCCGAATTGGGCCTCGATGCCGAAGCGCTCCCGGAGGCGGCGCTGCAAAATCTCCGTCTGAACCTCCCCCATCAGCTGGACCCGGACGGCTCCGGCGGTCCAGGAGACCCGGAGCTGGGGGTCCTCCTCCTCCAAAAGCCGCAGGGCTTTCAGGGCGGCGGAGGGGTCCGCCTCCGTCTGCATCTGATAAGCCAGCACCGGCTCCAGGGCCGGGACGGTCCAGGCGGTCTCATAACCCAGCCCCTGGCCGGGAAGGGCCCGGCTCAGACCCGTGACCGCCACCACCGTCCCGGCGGGGGCGCTGTCCACAGGCTGAAACTTCTCCCCGGAGTAGAGGCGGAGCTGGTCCGCCTTTTCCTCCCAGACCTCCTCCTCCGGGGTGTCGGGACGGC
This sequence comes from uncultured Oscillibacter sp., assembly GCA_948916585.1. Lineage (GTDB taxonomy): Bacteria > Bacillota > Clostridia > Oscillospirales > Oscillospiraceae > Oscillibacter. The sequence continues at coordinate 5,369 of CAQXTN010000071.1, forward strand.
GGTTGGTCAAAAGGTCCTTGGCCCGGAGTACCCCGCCGGTGACCTTCATCCAGGTGAGGCGCGCCCCCCGAGCGTCCCGGGAGACCTTAAAGACCCGGGCCCCAAAGGCCTCCGGATAGGCCCGCAGGGGCCCGTGGCGGCGGAGAGCTTCCAGCAGGGCCTCCACCCCCTCCAGCTTCAAGGCCGAGCCGAAGAGGCAGGGGAACAGCTTCCGCCGCCGGATGAGGTCCGTCAGGTCCTCCTCCGCCATCTCCCCGGTTTCCAGATACCGCTCCAGCAGGGCCTCGTCGCAGACGGCGGCCTCCTCCGCCAGAGCCTCCGGCGGCAGGGAGAAGTCCACGCAGCCGCTATCCAGCCGGGCTTTCAGCTCCGCCAGGAGGGCTTCCCGGTCCGTACCCGCCAGGTCCATCTTGTTGATAAAGAGAAATGTGGGTACCTCGTACCGCTCCAGCAGCCGCCAGAGGGTCCGGGTGTGGGCCTGGACCCCGTCGGAGCCGCTGACCACCAACACCGCGCAGTCCAAGACCTGGAGGACCCGCTCCGCCTCGGCGGAGAAGTCCACATGGCCCGGAGTGTCCAGCAGCGTGACGGCTAGGTCCCCCAGGGGGAACTCCGCCTGTTTGGAGAAGATGGTGATGCCCCGCTCCCGCTCCATCTCGTCGGTGTCCAAAAAGGCGTCCCGGTGGTCCACCCGGCCCAGGCGGCGGATGGCCCCGCTCTGATAGAGCAGCGCCTCGGAGAGGGTGGTTTTTCCGGCGTCCACGTGGGCCAGGACGCCCAGGACCAGCTTGTTCATGGAAGCACCTCCGACAAAAGGGTTTGCGCCGGACAGGGGCCCTATCCGGCGTGGAACAGGACCGCCAGCAATCCGTAGATTACCGGCTGGTGGAGCATGTAGAGAAGAAGCGAGTGCCGCCCCATGGCCGTCACCAGAGGGAGCGGCGGGAGCTCCCGGACATCCCCCTCCGGGCGGAGGCGGAAGAGAAACCACCCCGTCAAAAACAGGAAGAACCAGGGGAGGAGGGGGAAATAATCCGTGGAGAAGAAGTCCGCCGGGGGAAAGCCCAGCAGGGCGGTGAGGTGGTTTTGGTACAGCCCGGCGGGCAGGGCTGCGACGTGCAATCCCTCAAAGCCCAAAAAGCCGCCGTTTACGTCCCGGAGCAGCAAAAACAGCAGAAAGCTCCCCGCCGCCCCCGCCCGGGGCGGGATTCGCCTTAGCGCCGGGGCCAGAGGCCCCAGCAGCAGCGACGAGGCCCCCAGCAGGGTCAGCACGCCGCAGTAAACCAGGTTGGACCGCATAAACAGCCACGTGACGGCGGTGATCGCCGCCCCGCAGAAAAACACCGTCAGTCCCCGGCGGAGCTGCCGCCGCCCCAGGGCCCAGCAGTAGCCGGAGAGAAGAATGAAGGTCCAGCAGATGCTCTGCTGCCAGACGTGGGCGGCGAAACTCCGGTACCAGGGCCAGTCCACGCCGAACATGTTCACCAGGTCCCAGGCGGCGTGGTAAAGGATCATGCTGACAAGGGCGCAGCCCCGGATGGCGTCTAAGACTTGATAGCGGCGGTGTTCCATGGAGCGGCCTCCTTTCTGGAGTGGGAAAAAGGGGGAGCGCCGCTCCCCCTTTTGGGTCTTTAATAGGCCACGCCCCAGTAAATATCGGTCTTGCAGGGCTTGCCGCACACGGGGCACACGCCCTCCGTGCCGCTCTGCTTCA
>CAQXTN010000072.1:0-6806 GCA_948916585.1 uncultured Oscillibacter sp.
GTCCACATGTACAACGCCGTCACCAACGACTGGAAGGACTTCGAGCACCAGATCACCTTCGACGTCCGCCAGCCCAAGACCCGGAAGTTTACCATGGAGCGGCTGCGGAAGTTTATAAAGGACCACCCCTATGTGGACGTCATCCGCTACACCACCTTCTTCCACCAGTTCACCTTGATTTTTGACGAGCTGAAACGGGAGAAGTACGTGGACTGGTACGGCTACTCCGCCTCCGTGTCCCCCTATATCCTGGAGCGGTTTGAGAAGGAGGCCGGCTATAAATTCCGGCCGGAATTTATCATCGACCAGGGGTATTATAATAATCAGTATCGGGTTCCCTCCCAGGAGTTCCGGGATTTCATGGCGTTCCAGCGGCGGGAGGTGGCGGCCCTGGCAAAGGAAATGGTGGACCTCACCCACGAGCTGGGCAAGGAGGCCATGATGTTCCTGGGGGACCACTGGATCGGCACGGAGCCCTATCTGGAGGAGTTCAAGTCCATCGGCCTGGACGCCGTGGTGGGCAGCGTGGGCAACGGGTCCACCCTGCGCCTCATCTCCGACATTCCCGGCGTGAAGTACACCGAGGGGCGCTTCCTGCCCTACTTCTTCCCGGACACCTTCCACGAGGGAGGGGACCCGGTGAGAGAGGCCCGGGAGAACTGGGTTACCGCCCGGCGGGCCATTCTCCGCAAGCCCATCGACCGCATCGGCTACGGCGGGTACTTGAAGCTGGCCTGTGAATTCCCGGAATTCATCGATTATGTGGAGTCCGTCTGCAAGGAGTTCCGGGAGCTGTATGTCCACATCAACGGGGCCAAGCCTTACTGCGCCAAGACCGTGGCGGTGCTGAACTGCTGGGGAAGGGCCCGGTCTTGGGGCTGCCACATGGTCCACCACGCCCTGTATCAAAAGCAGAACTACTCCTACGCCGGAGTCATCGAGGCCCTGTCCGGCGCGCCCTTCGACGTGCGGTTTTTGAGCTTCGATGATTTGAAGAACGACCCCCACGCCTTGGACGGGGTGGATGTTATCCTGAACATCGGCGGCGGGGACACCGCCCACACCGGCGGGACCGTCTGGGAGGAGCCCGAGGTATCCGCCGCGGTGAAGCGCTTCGTCTGGAACGGCGGCGGCTTCATCGGCGTGGGCGAGCCCTCCGGCCACCAGTACCAGGGACGCTATTTCCAGATGGCCCCGGTGCTGGGAGTTGAAAAGGAGACGGGCTTTACACTGGGCTATGACAAGTACAACTGGGAGGAGCACCGCTTCCACTTTATCTTGGCGGACGCGGAGAGCCCCGTGGACTTCGGAGAGGGCCAGCGGAGCGTCTACGCCCTGGAGGGGGCGAAGGTGCTGGTCCAGCGGGACCGGGAGGTCCAGCTGGCGGTAAACGCCTTTGGCTCCGGCCGGGGGGTGTATATCTCCGGCCTGCCCTATTCCTTCGAAAACTGCCGCCTGCTTCACCGGGCGATTCTCTGGGCCGCCCATGGGGAGGACTGCTTGGAGCGGTGGTTCTCCTCCAACTGCCGGGTGGAGGTTCACGCCTACGTGGAGAGCGGGCGCTTCTGCGTTGTGAACAACACCTACGGGCCCCAGAGCACCACGGTTTTCCGGGGAGACGGGTCCAGCTTCCCGCTGGAGCTGGCCGCCAATGAGATTCGGTGGTACGAGGTTTGAGCGATTGAAAGTCCAGGCCCGGCGCTTCCGCTTTTGGGAGCGCCGGGCCTGGACTTTAGGTAGAATAAAGGGGTTGCCCCTTGTAAAATGTCTGGATTTGTGATAAGATCAAAGAGAAATTGAGAGAGGAAACGGTAGCCTTATGGAGAATTATTCCTTTAAAAGCGTGGCGTTCGGCGGTTTTGACAAGCAGGATGTGGTGCGGTATTTGGAGCAGGCCTCGGAAAAGGCCGCCGCCCTACAGCGGGAGCTGGAGGCGGAAAACGCGGAGCTTCGCAAGCAGGTGGAGGACAGAAGAGAAGAACTGGACCAGCTCCGAGCCCGTGTGGAGGAGCTGACCGCCCAGCGGGACGGGCTCCAGGAAAAGCTGGAGTCTGAGGCCGCCGCCCGGGCAAATCTGGAGCCCCTGCGGGCCCTGGAGCAGGACGTGGCCCGGCTCAAGGCGGAGCGTGACGCCCTCAAGCCCGACGCGGAGGCTTACGCCCGCTTCCGGGAGCGGCTGGGGGCCATCGAGTGCGAGGCCCGGAACCGGGCCGACGACCTGGAAGAGGAGGCCGCCGCCCAGACCCGCCGGACGTTGGAGGAGTTCCGGAGCCGGTACAGCAAGCTGATGAGCGATTTTGAAGCCGCCTCCGGGCATGTGAACGGGGAGCTGCGGAAAATTGAGGTAACCCTTAGCCAATTGCCCCGGGCTTTGGACCAGACGGGGGCGCAGCTAAATGAGCTGGCCGCCCGGCTGGAGAAGAAGCCGGAGGGCAAGCCGGAGGAGAAGGGCTGAGTGGCGGTTCGTATATTCTGTCTGGAATGAAAAAGCGCGGTGTGGGAAAGCTACCTCAAACGTTTGGAAGGAGCGATTCCCATGGCCCATTTGAGCACCTATTTCTCCCTGGAGAACGCCGGGGACAAGCATGACGAGAAACTGCTGAAGCAGGGGCTGGACATGCTGCCCGGCGTGACCTCCGTCAGCCTCAGCGGTCGGGGCTGCGTGGCGGTGGACTACGATTCCACCGGCGTGCGGCAAGAGCAGATTCGGCAGAAGGTCCAGGAATTGGGCTACCAGCTGAAGTGCGAGGATTAAAAAAGCTTGACACGGCAGGCGAGGCTTGCTAATATACTAAAAGAGTCAAGTGAATACTGCGATGATCGGAAAGAGTAACGGCTTACCCAAAGAACAGAGAGGGCGCGTCACCGGCTGCAAGCGCGCCTGCGGAGGGAGCCGCGAAGTGCGTTCGTGAGCGGGAGGGGAGACCCTCCGCCCGGCCCCCGTCAAGGGCCCCTTGAGTGATAAATGAGAGTGGAACCGCGATTCGTCGCCTCTCGTACTTCGGTACGGGAGGCGTTTTTGTTTTCTCCCGGCCCGGCAAGGAGTGAAGCATCATGTACCTGACTCGTCTCGGCGGCCTGCTGGCCGCCTATCAGCGCCGGGACCCCGCGGCCCGGAGCAAGCTGGAGATTTTTCTCCTCTATCCCGGGGTCCACGCGCTGTTGTGGCACCGGGCGGCCCACTGGCTGTATCTCCGGCGGCGCTACTTCCTGGCCCGCTGGATTTCCCAGCACGCCCGGAACACGACCGGCATCGAAATCCACCCCGGCGCGACGATTGGCCACCGGTTGGTCATCGACCACGGGATGGGCATTGTCATCGGCGAGACCGCCGAGATTGGAGACGACTGCCTGCTCTACCAGGGAGTAACCCTGGGGGGCACCGGGAAGGACCAGGGGAAGCGGCATCCCACCTTGGGAAACAATGTGATGGTGGGCTCCGGGGCCCGGGTTCTGGGCCCCTTCAAGGTGGGGGACAACGCCCGCATCGCCGCCGGGGCGGTGGTGCTGCGGGAGGTGCCGCCGGGATCCACCGCCGTGGGCGTCCCCGCCCGGATAGTCCGGCTGGACGGCTGCCCCGTGTACTACGCCGACGATGTGGACCAAATCAGCGTCCAGGACCCGGTGCGGGAGGAGCTGGAGCGGCTGGCCCGGCAGGTGGAGAACCTGGAGCGGGCGATCGAGAGTCAAAAGGAGCCCAACCGGAGACGGCCTGCCTGAGAGGCGGAAACAGGAGGAACGCATATGCGGCTGGAGCGAATACACCATGTGGCAGTCATTGTCTCGGATTACCAGAGGGCCCGGGAGTTCTGTGTGGAGAAGCTGGGCTTCCCAGTGCTCCGGGAGAACTTCCGGGAGGAGCGGGGAGACTGGAAGCTGGATTTGAAATTCGGGGACGGGGAGCTGGAGATTTTCGCCATTCCCGACGCGCCGGAGCGGCCCAGCTATCCGGAGGCCCGGGGCCCGCGCCATATGGCCTTCCAGGTGGAGAATATCGAAGAGGCGGTCCGGGACTTGGAGGCCCTTGGAATCCCCTGCGAGGAGATTCGCTGGGACCCCTACAGCGAAAAGCGGATGACCTTTTTCCATGACCCGGCCGGTCTGCCCTTGGAATTGCATGAGTAAAAAAGAGGAGGAGTATTCTTATGTATCTTTATAATTCCGCGACCCACAAGAAGGAAGAGTTCAAAACCCACACCCCCGGCCGGGTGGAGATGTACACCTGCGGCCCCACGGTGTACCACTTCGCGCACATCGGGAACCTCCGGAGCTATATCATGGAGGACGTGCTGGAGAAGTATCTCCGTTTCGCCGGGTACGACGTGAACCGGGTTATGAACATCACCGACGTGGGGCACCTCTCCAGCGACGCCGACACCGGAGAGGACAAAATGCTCAAGGGGGCCAAGCGGGAGAACAAGACGGTGATGGACATCGCCAAATTCTACACCGACGCCTTCTTTGACGACTGCCGGAAGCTGAACATCAAGACCCCCGATGTGGTCCAGCCCGCCACCGGGTGCATTGACGAGTATATCCAGATCATCTCCAAGCTGGTGGACACCGGCTATGCCTATTTGGCTGGAGGAAACGTGTACTTTGACAGCTCCAAGCTGGAACGGTACTATATTTTCAACGACCACGACGAGGATGATTTGGCCGTGGGCGTCCGGGAGGGCGTGGAGGAGGACTCCAACAAGCGGAACAAAAACGACTTTGTGCTCTGGTTCACCAAGTCGAAATTTGAGGATCAGGCCCTCAAGTGGGATTCCCCCTGGGGCGTGGGGTATCCCGGCTGGCATATCGAGTGCTCCGGCATTTCCATGAAGTACAACGGGGAGTACCTGGACCTCCACTGTGGCGGCGTGGACAACGCCTTCCCCCACCACACCAACGAGATTGCCCAGTCGGAGAGCTACCTGGGCCATCCCTGGTGCCCCCAGTGGTTCCATGTCCACCACCTGAACGACCCGGCGGGGAAAATGTCCAAGTCTAAGGGGGAGTTTTTGACCGTCTCTTTGCTGGAGGAGAAGGGGTATGACCCCCTGGCCTACCGCTGGTTCTGTCTCCAGAGCCACTACCGGAAGACCCTGGTGTTCACCTGGGAGAACCTGGACAACGCGGCGGCGGCCTACACGAAACTGCTGAACCGCGTCGCGGCCTTGAAGCCCGAGGGGGACGTGGACCAGGCGGTGTTCGGCGAGTACCGGGAGAAGTTCCTCCAGCAGGTGGGGAACGACCTGAATACCTCCATGGCGGTGACGGCGGTTTTCGACGCTCTGAAAGCCAAGACCAATGACGCCACCAAGCTGGCCGTCATCGGGGAGTTCGACAAGGTGCTGTCCATGAGCCTGCTGGAGAAGGCGGCGGCCCTCCGGGAGAAGGCGGCCCAGGCGGTCCAGAGCGGCGGCGGGGACTATGTGATCACCGGCGAGGGAGACCCGGAGATTGACGCCAAGGTGCTGGCCCGCTATGAGGCCAAGAAGGCGAAGAACTTTGCCGAGGCGGACCGTATCCGGGACGAGCTGAAAGCCCAGGGCATTGAGGTCACCGACGTGAAGGGCGGAGCGGCCTGGAAGAGAGTGTAAGAGAGCGGGAAGAGCCCCCGGCGCCGGCCGGGGGCTCCTTTCATGAAAAAATATGAAGGGAACTTCATGCTTTCTCTTGACGAGGAACAAACATTGTGGTAATATGAAGTTAGCTTCATAAGAAGCGGACTTCACATGCGGGAGGGATGGCGTGAAAACAAAGGTGAAGGAGCTGCGGACCGCCGCGGGCATGACCCAGCAGCAGCTGGCGGAGCGGGTTCATGTCTCGGCGCGGACCATCATTTCCATTGAGAAAGAGCGGTACAGCCCGTCGCTGATGCTGGCCTATCGGATGGCGGAGGTCTTTGGCGTGACGGTGGAGGAGCTTTGCTGTCTTCGGGAAAATCGGGAATGGGAGGACCGGAAGTATGAGGATTTGCCATAAGAGGCGGCTGCCCGGCCATTGGCGTGGCCGCGTCTGGAAAGACTTGCTTGAAGGAGAGGATTTGTCATGAAAATCTATCATAAGAAGAACTTTGCCTTTGGCCTCTTCGCCCTGTTTTTGGGGGCGCTGAACCTGGCGCGGGGCGCTTTGCGGGGCTTTGACTGGCACGACGGCGCGCTGGTGGGGCCTTTGCTGCTCCTGGGCGGGGCCGGGGTCCTTCGGAGCCTGTCCCCCAAGTGGTCCCGGGAGGACAAGGTGGAGGAATGGGACGAACGCAACCGGCTGGTGAAGCTGAAATCCAGAAGCCAGGCGTACTGTATCAGTCAGATTGCGTTCCTGGCGGCGGAGCTGGTGCTGATTGCCTGGGGAAAGACGACGGGGCAGGAGACCCTGATTTACGTGGGCCTGGGGCTGATGGCGGCGTTTTTCATCTCGCTGGTTACGGATTTCTTTACCTGGGTGTACTATGATGAACATACCTGAATAAGGGAAAAGGCCCGCCTCCCATGGAGGCGGACCTTCTTTTTTAATTTCTCCCCACCGCTCCGGCGGAGTCCTTGAGGAGCACGTCGTGCGCCCCGCCCTCCACAATGGAAACGGAGCTGACAAGGGTCAGCTTGGCTTTCTCCCGGAGCTCGGGAATCGTCAGCGCGCCGCAGTTGCACATGGTGGAGCGGATCTTTGCCAGGGTGGTGGCCATGCCGTCCGCCAGGGCGCCGGCATAGGGGACGTAGGAGTCCACGCCCTCCTCAAAGGAGAGCTTCGCCGCGCCGCCCAGGTCGTAGCGCTGCCAGTTCCGGGCCCGGGCGCTGCCCTCGCCCCAGTACTCCTTC
>CAQXTN010000073.1:0-6514 GCA_948916585.1 uncultured Oscillibacter sp.
GGCCGTGGTGGGCGGCGGCAACGTTGCCATGGACGCGGCCCGCTGCGCCAAGCGCCTGGGGGCCGAGGTGTACATCGTCTACCGCCGGGGCATGGAGGAGCTTCCCGCCCGGAAGGAAGAGGTGGAGCACGCCGAGGAAGAGGGCATCATCTTCAAGACCCTCTGCAACCCGGTGGAGATCTTCGCCGACGAAAACGACGACGTGAACAAAATCCGCTGCATCCGCATGGAGCTGGGCGAGCCCGACGCCTCCGGCCGGCGGCGGCCCATTGAGGTGCCGGACAGCGAGTTCGACCTGGACGTGGACTGCGTGATCATGTCCCTGGGCACCAGCCCGAACCCGCTAATCAAGTCCACCACCAAGGGCCTGGAAATCAACCGCAAGGGCGGCATCGTGGTGAACGAAGACGGCCTGACCTCCCGGGAGAAGGTCTATGCCGGCGGCGACGCGGTGACCGGCGCGGCCACGGTCATTCTGGCTATGGGCGCGGGCAAAACCGCCGCCAAGGCCATCGACGAGGCCCTGAGCAAGTAATATGAACAAGAACGCCGGAAGAGCAGCCGCTCTGGCGTTGGCGCTGTGCCTCCTGTTCGCCGCCTGCGGCGGGCAGGGGGCTTCGCCGTCCGAAGCGCCGCCGGAGGACCTGCCGCCGGAAGAAACAGCCCCGGTCCCCTCCGGCTTCCCGGAGCTGGAGGAAACGGAGTGGGAGGCGGTCAGCGTCGGCCTGGAGTCCTTCGGCATCTCCCAGACCTTGAATGATGAACGCTTTGAGTATATCTTCAACCATACGAACACAGTCCCGTTGGACCAGCTCATTGTCTTCGACCTGTGGGGCGACGCGCTGACGGAGGGGTCCAGCGAGGAGCTGCGAAGCCGCTTCCTGGAAGCGCCGGACACGGTGCTGGCCTATCTCGTGCTGATGGGGGACCAGCGGGTGGACTACTGGGACCAGCCGCTGGCGGCGGACGTGATCTGCCGCAACATCGCCTCTGCCGACGCCGCTTGGCACGGCGGTACGGAGGAGTTTGCCGCAACCATAGCCTCCTGCTGGGAGCGGTATCTCACGGGCCGGATCGCGGAGCTGCTGGACGTGATGGAGCGGGAGCATGCCGCCTCTATGGAGCGGAACCACGGACAGAGCCAATGAACAGCGCCCCGGGGAGGTCCTCTCCGGGGCGCTGTCTTGCGTATTTTCTTCCGAATCCTCTAATGGCCTTTCCGCTTCTCCCGCCGTTTCTCCTGGCGGAGGGCGAATTTCCGCTCCTCCTCCGCCTCCCGCTCCGCCCGGCTTTGGCGTTTCCGGGCGGCTTTGCCTTCCTCCCGCTGGAGGGCCAGGGCTTGCTGAGCCTTGGTGCCCATGGCGGCGGGGCGGACGGCCCTTTGGGCCTCCCGGCGGGCGCGCTTGGGGCTGACCTTCCTCTCGAAGGGGCCCTTGGCGGCGACGGGAGGGCTGAAGCGCAGGCTCCGCCAGTTCTCCAGCAAAAAGGCGTAGACCTCCTGGTCCCCCGGCTCGGCTCCGAAGGGGAGCTTGCAGGCCTCATAGGTCCCGCCCCCGCCCCGCTCATAGAGCAGGACCCAGAAGGGGTCCTCAAAGCGGACGGTCAAATTTGCGTATCCGGTTTCCATACGCGGTTCCTCCTTTTCGTGTCTCTCACGGAGAACGGACAACCAAAGGAGGCAGGTTACTGGTACTCCCCGGAGGGGGTACGCCCGGACTACCGACCGGGCCGTGTTTTTATCTCCGCAGGTTTATTGTAGCGGAAAGGTACGCAAAATGCAAGGGAGCCTGTACTCGCCCTTCGGGCGGGGGCGCGGCTTCTTTCAACTCTGTAAGATTTGAGAAAGAATCTGGACAGATTCCTATGGTAGAGTATCTACAGTAAAAGCCCCATGGCTTGAAAACACTTTACCTTGGAGGTATCAGGATATGACAATCTTAGAGACAAAGGCCCTGCACAAGCACTACGGCTCCGGCGAGGCGGAGGTCCGCGCCCTGGACGGCGTGGACCTGACGGTGGAAAAGGGCGAATTCGCCGCCGTGGTCGGCACCTCCGGCTCCGGCAAGTCCACTCTTCTCCACATGCTGGGCGGGCTGGACCGGCCCACCTCCGGCTCCGTCACCGTGGACGGAAAGGACATCTTCTCTTTAAAGGACGAGGCTCTCACCATCTTCCGCCGCCGGAAAATCGGCTTCGTCTTCCAGAACTACAACCTGGTCCCCGTCCTCAGCGTCTATGAGAACATCGTCCTCCCGATTCAATTGGACGGCCAGAAGCCCGACGGGGCCTATGTGGACCAGATCATCGAGACTCTGGGCCTGGAGAAGAAGCTCCGGAACCTCCCCAACAACCTCTCCGGCGGCCAGCAGCAGCGGGTGGCCATCGCCCGGGCCCTGGCGGCCAAGCCCGCCATCATCCTGGCCGACGAGCCCACCGGCAACCTGGACTCCAAAACCAGCCAGGATGTCATGGCCCTGCTGAAAATCACCAGCGAGAAGTTTGCCCAAACCATCGTCATGATTACCCACAACGAGGAAATCGCCCAAATGGCGGACCGCATCATCCGCATTGAGGACGGGAAAATCCGGTCCTCCCGGACCACCGGGGAGGAGGCGTAACCATGATCCGTGTCGCCAACAAGGGCTGCGTCCGCCGCCTGGGATTCCGGTCCATGCGGGCCGCCCGGACCCGCAACATCGTGGCCGTCCTGGCCATTGCCCTAACCACCATCTTGTTCACCTCCCTCTTTACCATCGCTTCCTCCATCAACTATTCCTTCCAGCAGGAGAATTTCCGCCAGGCGGGCGGCGACTTTCACGGCACCATCAAGGGCCTCACCTGGGAGCAGGTGGAGGAAATGCGGACGGACCCGCTGATTCAAGAGGACTTCGCCCGGTTGTTCGTGGGCATGCCCGTGGACCCGCCCTTCAACAAATCCCATGTGGAGGTCTCCTACCTGGAGCCCGCCGCCGCGCCCCACTACTTCTGCCAGCCAGTCGAAGGGACCCTCCCCCGGGAGGGCACCGACGAGGCCGCCACGGACACCCGCGTTCTGGCCCTTCTGGGGGTGGAGCCGAAGGTGGGCGCGAAATTCACCATTTCCTTCTACCTTGACGAAAACACCTCCAGCCGGAAGCTGGTCACCCGGACCTTCACCCTCTCGGGATGGTGGGAGTATGACAGCGCCCTGGTGGCCAGCAATGTGCTCCTGCCCCGCTCCGCCGCCGAGGAGTTCTGCGCCCAGGGCAGCGGGGACCCCTACTCCATGACCGGAGAATGGAACCTGGACATGATGTTCAAAAGCGACCTCCAGATCGAGGAGAACATCCTTCAGATCCTGGAGAACCACGGCTATCAGCACGACGACCCCCAGGGGGAGAATTACTTGAAAATCGGCGTCAACTGGGGCTACTCCGGGGCCCAGCTTTCCAACAGCTTTGATATCTCCACGCTGATCGCCATTGTGGTTTTGCTGCTGCTGATTATCTTCACCGGCTACCTGATTATCTACAACGTCTTCCAAATTTCCGTCACCAACGATATCCGGTTTTACGGCCTTCTGAAAACCATCGGCACCACCGGCAAGCAGATCAAACGCGTCGTCCGGCAGCAGGCCCTGCTTCTCAGCCTTATCGGCATCCCCATTGGACTGCTCCTGGGCTTTGTCATCGGCAACAAGCTCACCCCGGTCATCATGACCCAGCTGAGCTACAAGAACGCCTTTGTCTCCTTCAACCCCCTGATTTTCATTGGAGCGGCGCTGTTCGCCCTGCTGACCGTGTTCCTCTCCTGCGCCCGTCCGGGCCGCATGGCGGCGAAGGTCTCCCCGGTGGAGGCCGTGCGCTACACCGAGGGCGGCGGGCCGAAAAAGGCGGGGAGGCGGGAGAAGGTCCGCAAAGCCCGGAGCGGCGCGTCCCTTCCGGGCATGGCCTGGGCCAACCTGGGCCGGAGCCGGGGGAAAACCGTGGTGACGGTCATTTCCCTGACGTTGGCGGTGGTGCTGGCCGCGATTACCTACACGTTCTCCACCGGCTTCGACATGAACAAGTACCTGGCCCATAAGGCCGACGTGGACTTTATCCTGGGGGACGCGGCCTACTTTCAGACCAGCGGCGGCTTCCGCACCGCCGATCAGGCGGTGCCGGAGAGCATCATCTCCGACGTGAGCGCCCGGAGCGGCGTGGAGGAGAGCGGACGGGTCTACGGCGGCGTCTCCGCCATAAAGCAGTTTGTCACCGAGGACTGGCTCCGGATGGGCTATGGAACGTATAATACCCCGGAGCTTGTGGATGAAATCATCGCGGGAACGGCCCGGCTGCCCAGCGGGCTTCTGGAGGCCGGCGTGCAGATGTACGGCATGGAGGACTTTCCCCTGAGCCTGCTGGACGTGCTGGAGGGAGACCTGGCCCCCCTGTCGGACCCCAGCCAAAAGGCCATCGCCGCCGTGTACCGGTCCGACGATTACAACGCCACCCAATGGGGCAGCAATTGGGCCAAGCTGGGGGACACCGTGACGGTCCGCTATATCACCGAGATGGAGTATTTCTACCGGGACACCGGGGAGATCGTTGAGGACCTGGACGCCGCCATCGAGGGAAACCGCCCCTGGGGAGAGCGGGCCAAGGTCTATGAGGACATCGACTACACCGTCTGCGCCCTGGTGCGGATTCCCAACTCCATCTCCTACCGCTACTGGGTTGTGGGCGCGGATGAGTTCATCCTGGGAGCGGAGCGGTTCAAACAGGACACCGGCACCGACAGCGTCATGACCTATGTCTTTAACACCACCGACGAGGCGGAGGAGGGCATGGAGTCTTTCCTGGCGGAGTACACGGAGAGCGTCCAGCCCCTCTACGACTACGAGAGCCGGGCCAGCTACGAGGCGGAGTTCGAGGGCTTCCGGGGCATGTTCATGACCATGGGCGGGGCCCTGAGCCTCATCATTGGATTGGTGGGCGTGCTGAACTTCATCAACGCCGTCCTCACGGGCATCCTCACCCGAAAGCGGGAGTTGGCGGTGCTGCAATCCGTGGGCATGACAGGAAAGCAGCTAAAAACCATGCTGGTGTACGAGGGGCTGTATTACACCCTCCTGGCCCTGGCGGCGTCCCTGGTGATGACGGTGTGCCTGGGGCCCCTGGTGGGAAACATGGTGGGAGAGATTTTCTGGTTCTTCACCTACCAGCTCACCGTTCTGCCCATTGTGGTGATTCTGCCGGTCTTTCTGGCCCTGGGGGCCCTGGTGCCCCTGTGGACCTACCGCTCCGTGTCGAAACGGACCATTGTGGAGCGTCTGCGGGAGGCGGAAGGATGAAAAAGCTGTTTTGGGCGTTCGGTCTCCTGCTTCTTCTCACCGCCTGCGGGCAGAGGGAGGAAGCCGTGGAGGGCAACCTGATTCTCACCAACTACGCCGCCCTGGCCATCTCCCACATCACCGTGGAATACGACGGCGGGTCCGCCTCGTCGGAGGAGGCGATTTCGGATACCCAGCTTGGCTCCTTCACCCTGCCGGAGGAAGAGAACCTGACTTATACGGTCTCCTTCCAGACGGAGGAGGGGGAAACCGTCTCCGAGAGCTTTACCGACTCCTTTGCCGGGGAAACCGTCGTCTACCTCCGGGCGGACCGGGCGGAAGGCTTCTGGCGGCTGGAATACGACCGGCCATCCTGACAACCCGCAGGGCCCGCCAAAAGGCGGGCCCTGCCATAATTGACAGGTTTCCGTCTGTTTTTCCTCACATTTTTCGTGAATTTTTCCCAAAAAAGAGATTGCATTTCCTCACCGCTTTGCTTATAATCAAGGGAATAAAGCGAAAAGAGGGTGTTACCCATCATGCGCACCGAACAAAAGCTGAACATGACCATGCTCTGCGACTTCTACGAGCTGACCATGGGCAACGGCTATTTCCAGGCGGGCTTCCAGAACCGGACGACCTATTTCGACGTGTTCTTCCGGGACGTGCCGGACCGGGGAGGCTTTGCCATCTGCGCCGGTTTGGATCAGCTCATCGACTACATTCTGGACCTGCACTTTGACGAGGAGGACATCGAATATCTCCGGGGCCGGAAGCTGTTCTCCGAGGAATTCCTGGCCTATTTGAAGGACTTCCGGTTCACCGGGGATATCTGGGCCATCCCGGAGGGGACCCCCATCTTCCCCCAGGAGCCGGTGGTGACGGTCCGGGCCCCCGCTATTCAGGCCCAGCTCATTGAGACCTTCACCCTGCTGGCCATCAACCACCAGAGCCTCATCGCCACCAAGGCCAACCGCATCGTCCGGGCGGCCCAGGGGCGGACGGTGCTGGAATTCGGATCCCGCCGGGCCCAGGGCACCGACGGAGCCATCACCGGAGCCCGGGCGGCCTACATCGGCGGCTGTGCCGGAACGGCCTGCACCATCTCCGACCAGCTCTACGGCGTCCCCGCCGGGGGCACCATGGCCCACGCCTGGGTCCAGATGTTCGCCAGCCAGTATGAGGCTTTCGAAACCTACTGCAAGCTTTATCCCCACAACG
>CAQXTN010000074.1:0-4826 GCA_948916585.1 uncultured Oscillibacter sp.
CTCCGGGCTACGTGGGCTATGACGAGGCGGGCCAGCTGACGGAGAAGATCCGCCGGAAGCCCTACGCCGTCGTCCTTTTCGACGAGATTGAAAAGGCCCACCCCGACGTGCTGAATGTCCTTCTGCAAATCCTGGACGACGGCGAAATCACCGACGCCCACGGACGGAAGGTGAACTTTGAAAACACCATCATCGTCATGACCTCCAACGCCGGAAGCGCCACCAAGGAGGGAACGGTGGGCTTTGACCGGAGCCTCAGCCAGCAGGACAGCGAGAAGGCCATGAAGGCCCTCCAGCAGTTCCTCCGGCCGGAGTTCATCAACCGGGTGGACGCGGTGATCACCTTCAACCGCCTCTCTGAAAAGGATTTCCAGTCCATCGCCCGGATTATGCTGGACGAGCTGCGGGACTCCTTGAAGGAAAAGGGCATTACCTTTACCTACGACGCCACCCTGGTGGATTTCCTGACCAAGAAGTCCTATTCCCGGACCTATGGGGCCCGGAATCTCCGCCGGACCATCCAGAAGGAGCTGGAGGACCCCATGGCGACGAAAATCATCAACAGCTACGAGGAGCCGATCATCGGCATCAACGCCGCCGCCGAAAACGAACACGTCTGCCTACAGACGCTTTGAGCCGCGTCTGCGATTTTTGATAAAAGCCGGGGACTTTCCGCCGCCCGGCGGGAGAGGGAGGACCCTATGCTTTTTCGAAAGGACATCGATCCCCGCTGCGCCTACTGCAAGCGGGGACAGCAGCTCAACGAGCGGGAGGTGGCCTGTGTGAAACGGGGCGTGGTGCCGGTGGAGCACTCCTGCCGGGCGTTTCGTTACGACCCCTTGAAGCGCGTTCCGCCCCGCCCGGCGGCGCTGGACACCAGGAAGCTCAGCGAGGAGGATTTTTCCCTCTGAAACCCTTGGAATTCATACAAGCCGCCCTGGCGAGGACCTTCGCCGGGGCGGCTTCACAAAGACCGAAAAGGAGGCCTTTCATGGAACTGCGGCAAATCACAGCCCTTTCTTACAGCGCCACCGGCGTGACGGACAAGGCGGTCCGCACCCTGGCGGAGGCCCTGGCGGCGGAGCTGTCCCTGCCCCTGACCTGCCGGAGCTTCACAAAGCCGGGAGAGCGGGAGGAGAATTTGAGCTTCGGCAAGGGGGAGCTGGTTATCGTGGGCTCTCCCACCTACGCGGGCCGGATGCCCAATAAAATTGCCCCGGATTTTCAGGCCCGGCTTCAAGGAAGCGGAGCTCTGGCGGTGGCGGCGGTGACCTTTGGCAACCGGGCCTATGAGAACTCCCTGGCGGAGCTCTGCACCCTGTTGGAGGCCAAAGGCTTTCATACCGTGGCGGCGGGGGCCTTCCCGGGCCGCCACGCCTTTACCGACGCCCTGGGGGAGGGCCGACCCGACTGGGACGACAAGCGGGCCATCCAGCAGTTTGCCAAGGGGATTGCCGGAAAGCTTCGGAAGCTGGAAGCGGTTCCGCCGCCGGTGGAGGTCCCGGGAGACCCGGAAGCGCCCTATTACATACCCAAGGGTCTGGACGGGGAGCCGGTGAAGTTTTTGAAGGCCAAGCCAAAAACGGACCTGGGCAAATGCTGTAACTGCGGCGTCTGCGCCCGAACCTGCCCCATGGGGGCCATCGACCCGAAGAACGTGGCGGAGGTGCCGGGGACCTGCATCAAATGCCAGTCCTGCGTGCGGAAGTGCACCCACCACGCTAAGTACTTCGATGACCCGGCGTTTCTCTCCCACGTGGCCATGCTGGAGAAAAATTTTCAGGAGCCAAAGGAAATGGAAACCTTCCTATAAAGCAAAACCGGGGACATAAGTCCCCGGTTTTCTTATTCAAATAAATGCGCCGGAAGCCGGATATCCTCCTGTGGAACCGTTTCCCAGGAAAACTCCCCCAGCAGTTCCTCTGCCGAAGCGGGCCCGCCGGAAGGGTGAAAGCCCGCAAGCTCTGCCAGCCGTCCCAGCAGTTCCTCCGCCGTGACCCGGTCTCGAAGGCTGTCCAGCCCCGCGTCGGCGTCCCTTTTGGAGAGCCGCCGCCCGTCGGGGGCCAGCAGGAGGGGGAAGTGGATAAACTCCGGCGGCGTCAGCCCCAGAAGCTGGTAAAGGTAAAGTTGCCGGGGCGTAGAGGACAGCAGGTCCGCCCCCCGGACCACCTCTGTCACCCCCATGGCGGCGTCGTCCACCACCACCGCCAGCTGATAGGCAAACATGCCGTCGGACCGGCGGAGGAGAAAATCCCCGCAGTCCCGTGCCAGATGTTCGGCGCAAGGCCCCATGTGACCGTCAGTAAAGGAATATTCCTTGTCGGGTACTCGCAGCCGTAAGGCAGGAGGGCGGCGCCTTGCCCGTTCTTCTCGTTCTGTGGGGGTCAAGGTCCGGCAGGTTCCGGCGTAGACGGTCTGGTCATCCTCCCGATGGGGAGCGCTGGCGGCGTGGAGCTCCGCCCGGGTGCAGAAGCAAGGATAGACCAGCCCTTGAGCCTCTAACCGCTCCAGAGCGGCCTGATAGAGCGCCGCCCTTTGGCTTTGGAAATAGGGTTCGTTCGGCCCGGAGACTTCCGGTCCCTGGTCCCAGTCCAGTCCCAGCCAGCGGAGGTCCCGGATCATTTGCTCCGCATAACGCATAGGACAGCGGGCGGTGTCCAGATCCTCAATCCGCAGAACGATGCTTCCACCCTTTTGCCGGGCGCTGAGCCAGGCCAGGAGGCAGCAGAGAATGTTCCCCAGATGAATGCGCCCGCTGGGGGAGGGGGCGAAACGGCCAACGGTCATATTGGAACCTTCTTTCAAACGCAGACAGGCCCGGACCCAAACGGTCCGGGCCTTCCGCTTATTCCATGGAAATAATATAGTAGTACACAGGCTGTCCGCCGGAGAGGACCATGACCTCCGCACCGGGACAGGCGCATTCAAAGAGGGATCCCGCTTCCTGCGCGTCCTCCTCCTTCACATCCTCACCGAAGTACAGCGAGATGAAGGACACATTCCGTTCCGCTACGTCCGCGGCCAGCCTCTCCAGAAGGCTTTGGAGAGACCCGTCTGTCCCAAAGAGCTTGCCCTCCTTCAGGGCCAGATAATCCCCCTCTTTGATGTCAAAGCCGTCGAAATCCGAATCCCGGGCCGCATAGGTAATCTGCGCGGTGGTGACGCCGGAGAGGGAATCCGTCATGGCTCCCGCCAGAGTCTCGGCGTCCGGGGCCTCAAAGTCCACGTTCATCATAGCGGTGATGCCCTGGGGCACCGTTTTGGTGGGAATGACCACCACATTTTTCTCCGTCAGCGCCGCGCACTGCTGGGCGGCCATGATGATGTTCCCGTTGTTGGGTAGGACAAACACCGTCTCAGCGGGAATTTGGTCCACACCCGCCAGGATGCTTTCCGTAGAGGGGTTCATGGTCTGTCCGCCGGATACCACACCGTCCACGCCCAAGTCCTGAAACACGGTGGCCAAACCATCCCCGGCACAGACGGAGAGGAAGCCGTACTTCTTCTCCGGCGGGGCTACCACATGGCCGCCCTCCGGGCTTCCGGCGGTTCCGGCGTCTTCCATCTCCAGGTCGTCTACGCTCTGCGCTTTTTTCCCGGCGGCTACATCCTCGTACTGGGTCCGCATGTTCTCAATTTTCGCCAGCTCCAGGGTGCCGTATTTCTGGCCCTCCGTCAGGGCGCTGCCGGGGATATTGGTATGGACATGGACTTTAAATGCCTCGTCGTCCTCTCCAATAACCAGGCTGTCCCCGATGCTGTTCAAGTAGGCCCGGAAGGGCTCCAAATCCACGTTGGGATCATTCTTGCGGACAATAAACACCGTATCAAAGGCAAAGGTGATCTCCTCTGTGGAGAAAACCTCAAAGTCGGCCTTGGCCTTCTGGGGCTCTTCTTCCACGGCCTCCGGCATGGGCTCGCCCCGGAGCTCCGCCAGCATCCCCTCCAGAATCAGCAGGTAGCCCTTGCCGCCGGCGTCCACCACCCCGGCCTTTTTCAGCACCGGGTTCATGTCCGTGGTCTGGGCCAGGGCCTCGTATCCCTCCTGAATGGCGGCCTCCAGCATCTTCTCAAAGTCCGTCTCCTCGGCGGCCCGCTCCGCCGCCCGCATGGCGGCCAGGCGGGACACGGTGAGGACAGTGCCCTCGGCGGGCTTCATGACGGCCTTGTAGGCGGAGGACACACCCTCCTGCATGGCGGCGGCGAATTCGGCGGCCCCGGCGGTCTCATGGCCCTTCAAGCCCTTGGAGAGCCCCCGGAAGAGCAGGGAGAGAATGACGCCGGAATTTCCCCGGGCGCCCCGGAGAAGGGCGGAGGCGGTGATGGATACAGCCTGGTCCAGGGCGGCGGGCTCGGACTTGCGGAGCTCCGTCACGGCGGCGCCGATGGTCATGGACATATTGGTGCCCGTGTCCCCGTCGGGGACGGGGAAGACATTCAGATCGTTGATGGCCTGTTTCTGGGCGGTGATGGCGGCGGCTCCATGGAGGACCATCCGCTTGAAGAGCCCGCCGGTGATTTGTTCATTCATTCGATTTCTTCCTCCCTCACAGGGTCATGGAGTCCACGCACACGTCCACGGCCCGAACCGTGACGCCGGTGTTTTTCTCCACCACATAGCGGACCTCGTTCATGATGGACCGGCAGACCGCGGGGAGGTTGACGCCGTTTTCCACGATGATGTGGAGCTCGATGGAGATGGAATCGTCTTCGTGATACGAGATGCTGACGCCCTTGCTCATGGCCTCGCGGCGCAGCAGGTGGACCAGGCCGTCGGTCATGGAGCGGAAGGCCATGCCCTTGACGCCGAAGCAGTTGGTGGCGGC
>CAQXTN010000075.1:0-4763 GCA_948916585.1 uncultured Oscillibacter sp.
TGATTTCAAGGAGCTGAGATTTCATGAAGCAGCGAAAAGGCTTCAGCTACGCGAGGTACGGCTATTTGTTCAGCCTGCCCTTCATCGTGGCCTTCTGCGTCTTCTCCCTGTATCCCACCATCTACACCGCCCTCCTGGGCTTCACGGACTGCAAGGGCCTGGGAAACACGACCTGGCACTTCCTGACGGACGAGCCGTTCAAGAACTTTGTCAGCGTCCTTCAGAACCCCTCTTTTATTAAGTCTCTGGGCAACACCGTGAAGCTCTGGATTATGAACTTTATCCCCCAGATTACCCTGGCCCTGCTGCTGACGGCCTGGTTCACCAGCCACCGCCACAAGCTGGCCGGTCAGGGCTTCTTCAAGGTCGTTTTCTATATGCCCAACATCATCACGGCGGCCTCCGTGGCCATTTTGTTCAACGCCCTCTTCGGCTATCCCACCGGCCCGGTAAACGATCTTCTTGTGACCACGGGAGTACTGAGCACGCCCTTCAACTTCTCCATCAATGCGACGGCGGCCCAACTCATCGTGGCCTTCATCCAGTTCTGGATGTGGTATGGCTACACCATGATTATCCTGATCTCCGGCGTCCTGGGCATCAGCCCTGAGATTTACGAGGCGGCGGAGATCGACGGGGCCAACGACGTGCAGCTGTTCTTCCAGATCACCATTCCCAACCTGAAAACCATCCTGCTCTACACCCTGATCACCAGCATGATCGGCGGACTGAACATGTACGACATTCCCAAGCTGTTCCTGCTGGGCGGGCCGGACAACGCGACCCTGACCACCAGCGTGTTTATTTACAACCAGGCGTTCAGCGGGAGCTATCTCTACAACCGGGCCGCCGCGGCCAGCATGATTATGTTCCTCATCATCGCGGTGTTTTCCGGCGTGATCTTCCTGCTGATGCGGGACAAGGACGAGGGGAGGTAACCGGACATGAAACACGCGAAACACTCCAACGGCACGGCCTTTAAAATTGTGGCCTATACCGTGTGCATCCTGCTGACCATCCTCAGCCTGATGCCCTTTGTCATCATGCTGATCAACTCCACCCGCAGCACCTATGAGATTCAGCAGCACGCCATTTCCCTGGTGCCCTCCACCTACCTGATGAGCAACCTGAGCGTGCTGCTGGGCAAGACCTTCAATCCCATCCGGGGCTTCATAAACTCCATGATCATTTCCGTGGGCTCCACGGCCTGCACGGTGTATTTCTCCGCTCTCACCGCCTATGCCCTGGTAGCCTACCAGTGGAAGGGGCGCAAGACCTTTTTCACCGTCATCATGTGCGTGATGATGATCCCCGCCCAAGTCACCAGCATTGGCTTCTACCAGTTCATGTACCAGATCCACATGACCAACAACTTCCTGGCGCTGATCCTCCCCTCCATTGCCGCTCCGGCCACGGTGTTCTTCATGCGGCAGTTCATGCTGTCCTCTTTGCCTCTGGAGCTGCTGGACTCGGCCCGGATCGACGGCTCCGGGGAATTCAACACCTTCAACCGCATCGCGCTGCCCATCATGAAGCCGGCCATGGCCACCCAGGCCATCTTCTGCTTCGTCTCCAGCTGGAATAGCCTCTTCCTGCCCACCATCCTGCTGACGGACAACAGTAAATACACCATGCCGATTATGGTGGGCCTCCTTCGGGGCGATATTTATAAGACGGAGCACGGCGCGATCTATTTGGGCCTGACCCTGACGATCCTGCCCCTGTTCATCGTGTACTTCGCCCTGTCCAAGTACATCATTGCCGGCGTGGCCCTGGGCGGCGTGAAGGGCTGAGCCTATGGCGGACACGCGTAAGGCCGGGCCGGAGGAGGGAAGCCCCCTCCGGGCCTCCCTGGGCCAGGTCCTCCGCACCCTGGGGGACCTGATCGTCCTCAACTGGCTCTGCATTCTCTGCGCCCTGCCGGTGGTTACCGCCGGGCCCGCCCTGTGCGCGCTGTACTATGTCACCTTGAAGCTGACCCGGGGGGAGGAGGTCCGCACCCTGCGGGGCTTCCTGGACGCCTTCCGGGCCAACTTCAAGCGGGGCGCGGCCCTGGGCCTGCTGGTGCTGGCCCTGGGGGCTGTGGCGGCGGGGGACGCCTTTTTTGCCCTCCGGCAGGAGGGGGCCCTCCGGGTGCTGTTCCTGACTGTCGCCACCATCGTGGCGGTGATTGCCCTGACCCTGCTGTGCTATGTGTTCCCCCTCCAGGCCAGGTTTCAGAATACCTGGAAAGGGCAGGTGAAGAACGCCTTTGCCCTGGCTTTCTGCTCCCCGGGGCGGACGCTGCTGCTGTGGCTGATTGCCCTTTTGCCCGTCGCCGTCCCGCTGTTTCTGCCCCCGGTGATCATGCGGATGCTGGGCTTTGTGTATTTCATCGCGGGGGCCTCCGGCCCGGCGTGGCTGGCCTCCCGGGTGCTGTGGAGAATCTTCCGCCGGGTGCTCCCGGCGGAGGACGGAGAACCAAACTGAACCCAAAGGAGAATTGCTTATGGATCGAGAAACCGCGCGGCGGCGGGCCAGGGCTCTGGTGGCGCAGATGAGCCTGGAGGAAAAGGCCGGCCAGCTGAGCTATAGCGCGCCGCCTATTCCCCGCCTGGGGGTCCCCGCCTACAACTGGTGGAACGAGGCCCTCCACGGCGTGGCCCGGGCGGGGACCGCCACCAGCTTTCCCCAGGCCATCGGTCTGGCGGCCATGTTTGACGAGGAGCTTTTAGAAAAGCTGGGGGACGTGGCCGCCACCGAGGGCCGGGCCAAGTACAACGCGCTCTCCGCCCAGGACGACCGGGACATCTACAAGGGCCTGACCTTCTGGTCCCCCAACGTCAACATCTTCCGGGACCCCCGCTGGGGCCGGGGGCACGAGACTTACGGCGAGGACCCCTTCCTCACCGCCCAACTGGGCAAAGCCTACGTCCGGGGCCTCCAGGGCAGCGGCGAAACCATGAAAGCCGCCGCCTGCGCCAAGCATTTCGCCGTCCACAGCGGGCCGGAGAGCCTGCGGCACAAGTTTAACGCCGTGGCCTCCCCCAAGGATATGGAGGAGACCTATCTCCCCGCCTTCGAGGCATGCGTGAAAAACGCGGGGGTGGAGGCCGTCATGGGTGCTTACAACCGCACCAACGGCGAGCCCTGCTGCGGCAGCGAGACGCTGCTGAAAGACATCCTCCGGGGCCGCTGGGGCTTTCAGGGCCACGTGGTCTCCGACTGCTGGGCCATCCGGGATTTCCACACCGGGCACATGGTCACGGAGAACACCGCCCAGTCCGTGGCCCTGGCGCTGAAAAACGGCTGCGACCTGAACTGCGGCGACTGCTACCGCTGTTTGCTCCTGGCCCTGCGGGAGGGACTGATCTCCGAGGAGGATATTACAATTGCCGCCGAGCGGCTCTTTACCACCCGGTATCTCCTGGGCGTCCTGGGGGAGGGCAGCGAGTACGATTCCATCCCCTATGAGGCGGTGGAGTGCCCGGAGCATTTGGCCCTGGCCCACAAGGCTGCCCTGGAGTCCTGCGTGCTGCTGAAAAACAACGGGCTTTTGCCCCTGAACCCGGAGACCGTGGGCACCGTCGGGGTCATCGGCCCCAACGCCAACAGCCGGGCGGCTCTGGTGGGGAACTACCACGGCACCGCCTCCCGCTATGTCACCGTCTTGGAGGGTATCCAGGACGCTATGGAGGGCCGCGGCCGGGTGCTGTACGCGGAAGGCTGCCACCTCTGGCGGGACCGGGTGGAGCCCCTGGCCCAGGCCAGCGACCGCATGACGGAGGCCCTGGCGGTGGTGAAGCACAGCGACGTGGTGGTCCTGGTCCTGGGCCTGGACGAGACTCTGGAGGGCGAACAGCCCGACGAGGGCAACGCCGCCGGTTCCGGTGACAAGGAGGATCTTCTCCTGCCCTCGCCCCAGCGGATGCTGCTGCGGCACGTGCTGGCGGCGGGGAAGCCCACGCTGGTGGTCCTTTTGGCGGGAAGCGCCATCGACCTCAGCGAGGCCAAAACCCAAGCGGACGCCATTCTCCTGGGCTGGTATCCCGGCGCCGGGGGAGGGCGGGCCATTGCGGACCTGATTTTCGGCAAAGCGTCTCCCTCCGGCAAGCTGCCCGTGACCTTCTACCGGGACGGGGCCCTGGAGGAGCTGCCCGCCTTTACCGACTACGCCATGACCAACCGGACCTACCGCTACTACCGGGGCGAGCCCCTGTATCCCTTCGGCTACGGCCTGACCTACGGTGACGCGGCGGTCACCGCCGTCACCGCCGGGGAGGGCTTCGCCCGCGTGACGGTGGAGAACCGGGGCGGGCGGGCCGCCCAGGAGGTGGTGCAGCTCTATTTGAAGGACGAGGCGTCCCCCGACGCGCCGCCCAATCCCATCCTCTGCGGCTTCCGGCGGATCGAGCTGGGGGCGGGGGAGACGAGGACAGTGGACATTCCCATAGAGCCCTCGGCCTTCACCGTGGTCAACGACGCCGGAGAGCGGATTCCCGGCGGCGGGGCCTGGACCCTGTACGCGGGCCTGGGCCAGCCGGACGCCCGCACCGCCCGGCTGACGGGAAAGACCGCGGTCAGCACTTCTATCCGCCGGACATAAGGAGAAACGACATGCTGTATATTGGAATCGACCTGGGCACCTCCGCCGTGAAGCTGCTGCTGATGGACGAGGAGGGACAAATCCAAAACATCGTATCCCGGGAATACCCGCTGTCTTTTCCCAAGCCTGGCTGGTCCGAGCAGAACCCGGCGGACTGGCTGGAAGCGGTGGTGACTGG
>CAQXTN010000076.1:0-4494 GCA_948916585.1 uncultured Oscillibacter sp.
GGGGACGTAGCCAAGCGGTAAGGCAAGGGACTTTGACTCCCTCATGCGCTGGTTCGAGTCCAGCCGTCCCTGCCAGCTCAGAAATTCCCCTTACCGCTCCGTTTCCGCCTTGCGGCGAAAACCGCGCCGGACGGGAAGTTTCTTCGCTCCTGCAAGGGGGAGCGGGTTCCCCCCTTGAGCAACCCCCACCCCTGCGGGGGACGGGAGACGAGGGGAGCAGGACAAAGGTAAGCGCAGCGAAACCGTGCGCGGCGTTCACCCCCCCGCAAAAATGGGGGCCCCCCGCAAAATCGATAGATTTTGTGGGGAGAGGAGGAAGGAATGGAGCGGGCGCAGTCCTCGCCCCGCAGGGCGGGGACGGAGCAGAGCGGAATTTCTTCCGACGACGACCCGGTAGCTCAGTCGGCAGAGCAACTGCCTTTTAAGCAGTGGGTCCGGGGTTCGAATCCCCGCCGGGTCACCAAGGAAAACCCTTGAGCCGCAACGGCTTGAGGGTTTTCCTGTTGCTATTTTTACCCTGACGCGCTTCCCGTATTTTGTCGTGCTTTGGGGCCATTTGCGGCTGTTTTGTTGCAAAAGTGTTGCGAAATTTTTGAGCTATGAACTGACTGTCCCGCAAGGGATTGCGGGCTTTTGGCCCGCATGGGCGCTTGAGAGAGAATTGGTGAAGCTCTTGCTGTTCCCCAACTGGAGCGCTGTCGCGAATTCGCAACAATTGAACAAAATTTTTGTTCGTGCCCTCAACGCTTCTCGTACTTTTTCGGCGGTTTTTGTTTTCCTGGACCGCTGGTCGTAGTGGATGTAAACCCGCGGCCTCATGTCCACTGTGCTGTGTCCGGCCAGATACTGGATTTCTTTGATGTCCAGGTCCGCCTCGAACATGCGAGTAATGTAGGTATGACGGAGGATGTGCGCGGAGATAAGGCTTTTTGTAAATATCAAACCACATCTGTGCGAAATATCCGAAAGTTTCCTCGCCGCAAATGTCCACACCGGATTTGACCAGGATTTGTGCCTGTAGAACCTTTTCGTCCAGTTCTTCCCGCGTCTTTGCCCGAATATATTTCCGCGTCCACATCAAAGCCGCCGTTATGGTTTGGCAGCAATGTATGGGGATGGGCGGTGTTTCCTGTTCCCAAATACGCATATGCGCCAGGGGTATGGATCTGAATCTCCGCGGTCCCGCCATAGAGATCCGAGACGCTGGAGACAGTTCTGGAAACCAAGTCCCGTATCCTCTCCTGGCTCTCCTGAGAGACCGACCGGGTCGCCCCCCCAACCCGGCGGTTTCCATCGGAGCGTTATAGGTGGTTCCCGCCGTCAGCTTTCCAACGCCAATGATAACCGGCTCCACCGGCGAGGTAAGCCGCGTGACTAGGGATTGGAGCGCGACTACAGCGTGACTGGCGATATAGAGGGCATCGGCCCTCAGCTGCGGGGTGGACACATGGACGGACTTTCCCCGGATCATGATCCGGAAGTGGCCTGCGTCGTCTCCACGCAAAATGCCAAGAACGCCGGTCTCTCCCACCCGCCGGTGGGAAATTCCGAAACACTCCAATTTCTCCTTCGATCCGCTTCGCGGTACGAAATTCACAAAGGCCCGGCTCGGGATGCCGGTGAAAGTCCCGCCGCGGCTCAACCAGGTAGGCTCTCTCCCGTTCCAGTGCCTTTTTCAGATTCTGCATATACGCTCGGCTCCTTTTCCCTTTGCCGGAATCTTGGTCCGCAGGGATTCCAGGCGGTTCAGGGCGTCCAAAAGGGTCTCGTCCTTTTTGGCGAAGTGGAAGCGAATGAGGTGGTTCACCGGCTCCCGGAAGAAGCTGGAACCGGGAACAGCCCCCACGCCCACCTTTTCCGCCAGGTCCTCGCAGAACCTCAGGTCGCTGTCATAGCCGAACTCCGAGATATCCAGCAGGACGTAGTAGGCCCCCTCCGGTGTGTTGTGGGGCAGCCCCAGCGCGTCCAGGCCCCCCAGGAACAGATTCCGCTTGTGGGTGTACTCCGCCAGGAGAGCGTCGTAATAGTCCTGGCCGAAGTTCAATCCGGGGATCACCGCCTCCTGGAGGGGGGCCGCCGCACCCACGGTGAGGAAGTCGTGGACCTTTTTGATCCGGTCCGTGATCTCCAGCGGGGCGATGGTGTACCCCAGCCGCCAGCCGGTGATGGAGTAGGTCTTGGACAGCGAGGAGCAGGAGATGGTCCTCTGCCGCATTCCCGGGAGGGCGGCGAAGTAGACGTGCCGGTGGGGGGCGTAGATAATGTGCTCATAGACCTCGTCGGTGATGACATAGGCGTCGTATTTCTCCGCCAGGGTGGCGATGATCTCCAGCTCCACCCGGGTGAAGACCCGGCCGCAGGGGTTGGATGGGTTGCAGAGAATCAGGGCCTTGGGCCTTTGACGGAAGGCGTTCTCCAGGACCTCTGGGTCGAAGCGGAAGTCCGGGGGCGTCAGGGGCACGTAGATGGGCTCCGCGCCGCAGAGGATGGTGTCCGCCCCATAGTTCTCATAGAAGGGCGAGAAGACCACCACCCTGTCCCCGGGGTTCGCCACGGTCATCATGGCGGCCATCATGGCCTCCGTGCTGCCGCAGGTGATTGTGATTTCCCCGTCGGGGTCGATGGGAAAGCCCATGTAATGGGACTGCTTTGCCGCCAGGGCCTCCCGGAGGCTCTGGGCTCCCCAGGTGACGGAGTACTGGTGGAAATCCTCCCGGCTGACCTCCGCCAACCGGTCCAGGATGGCCCGGGGCGGATCGAAGTCCGGGAAGCCCTGGGAGAGATTCACCGCGCCGTACTGGTTGGAAACGCGGGTCATGCGCCGGATCACCGAGTCGGTGAAGCCGGCGGTGCGCTTAGACAGGCTCTGCATAGTCGTGTCCTCCAATGTAGGATTTTTGGCCGTTCAGAATGTGCGGGGGGGTACAGGACGTCTTTGATTTGGTTCATGACGGTCAGGCTTTCCCGACGGGTTTCCCGGAGGAAATACCGCCGCTTGGAGACGCCGATGCCGTGCTCCCCGGAGGCCGCGCCCCCCAGCTCGTAGGCCCTGTGATAGGCCCGGTCCATGACGGCGTGAAGCTCCCGCTCCCAGGTCTCCGCGTCCCGGTCCCCCGGACCTTCCAGATGTCCGCCGCCCGGGCGGAGTCTCTTAAAATGATACAATCCAGTGCTCCATTTTTCAAGACCAAATCCTGGACTCGCTCAAGGCTGGCCTCCACCTCGTTCTTCTGCCCGCCGAAGGTCAGGAGGATATAGCTCCCCGCCAGCCGGCAGGGCCGAGGGAATGACGTTGGCTTTCAGCTCTTCAATGGCAATTCCCACATTGTAGGACTTGATATCCTCCAGCGTGGGGTTAGGCCTTGTTTGAAACAGGGCAAAACGCCGTATCGCTGATTTTGATGAGTCCCGCCGCCTCCAGGACCTTGAGGGCCCGTCCGCCGTCACGGTTCCGGCGGTGGGCCGTTCCAGCAGATTCATACACCGGACCAGAGTGGATTTTCCGGCCTCGGAGAAGCCGATGATGCCGGATATTTCCCCCTTCTCGATGGAAAGGGGCACATCCCGGACGGCATGGACCTGCCAAAGTGTTGTGACGCCAGGCCGGTAATTTTGGAACCCTTTAATCCTGGAACAGCGGTGTGGAGAGATAGCGGTCCCCCGTGTCCGGCAGCAGGGCCACGATGGTC
This sequence comes from uncultured Oscillibacter sp., assembly GCA_948916585.1. Classification (GTDB taxonomy): domain Bacteria; phylum Bacillota; class Clostridia; order Oscillospirales; family Oscillospiraceae; genus Oscillibacter. The sequence goes on from CAQXTN010000076.1 coordinate 3,690, forward strand.
TTGCTCCTGTTCTCCGGCCGCTTGGCCAGCTGAACCGCCGCCCACACCGCCGCGCCGGAGGAGATACCCACCAGCACGCCCTCCTTCCGGCCCACCAGCTTCCCGGCGGCGAAGGCGTCCTCGTTCTCCACGGCAATGACCTCGTCATAGACGCCGGTGTCCAGCACCTCCGGGACGAAGCCCGCGCCGATGCCTTGGATTTTGTGGCTCCCGGCGGTCCCCTTGCTCAGCGCCGGGGAGGCGGCGGGCTCCACAGCCACGACCTTCACGGCAGGATTCCGCTCCTTCAGGTAGGCTCCCACGCCGGTGACGGTGCCTCCGGTGCCAACGCCCGCCACGAAGATATCCACCTTCCCCTCGGTGTCCTCCCAAATCTCCGGGCCGGTGGAGGCCTTGTGGGCGGCAGGGTTGGCGGGGTTCACGAACTGCCCGGGAATGAAGCCGCCGGAAATCTCCTTGGCCAGCTCGCCGGCCTTGGCGATGGCGCCCTTCATGCCCCTGGCCCCCTCGGTGAGGACCAGCTCCGCGCCGTAGGCCTTCATCAGCTGGCGGCGCTCCACGCTCATGGTCTCGGGCATGACAATGATAATGCGGTAGCCCCGGGCGGCGGCCACGGAGGCCAGGCCGATGCCGGTGTTGCCGGAGGTGGGTTCGATGATGACGGAGCCGGGTTTCAAGAGGCCCCGGGCCTCGGCGTCGTCGATCATGGCCTTGGCGATCCGGTCCTTGACGGACCCGGCGGGGTTGAAATATTCCAGCTTCGCCAGGACCCGGGCCTCCAGCCCCTCTTCCTTCTCGATATGGA
>CAQXTN010000077.1:0-4382 GCA_948916585.1 uncultured Oscillibacter sp.
GGATATACGGGGGCTGACCATCGGGGAGATTGACGGCGAAATCTGTCTGCGGCTGGACAAATCCAAGGGTAGGACTTATCTCTCCATGCTTGAAATGTTCTCCAGGTGGGCCAATGAAGCCAAGAAGCTGGAAGCTGGGGAAATCACCAGGGAGGAGTACGACCATTGGCGTTACACATATCCCGCAGTTGAGGCCCAGCGCACAAGGGATGAGCTTGACGCACTCCGGGCAAAGCGCAAGGCGGCGGAGACAGAGGAATAGACAGCAAAAAGCCCTTACCGACGTTGCCATCGGTAAGGGCTTTCTAATATGGATTTTGTCACCCACAAGCCGCAAAGGAACACTTTTCACCTGCAATCCACCGGGGATACAGAATGATACGGCCTATGGGGAGCGTTATCAAATCGTTATCAAAAGAGGAGCGCAAAACCGTCTATTCGTTGTGCCGCAAGGGGTTCAAAGTTTCAAAAACTCATTCCCATTCGATCGTCCCCACCGGCTTCGGCGTCAGATCATACAGCACTCGACACACGCCCGGCACCTCTGCCAGAATCCGGCTGGTAATGGTTTGCAGCACGGCCCAGGGAATCTCCGGCACCTCTGCCGTCATGGCGTCTACGGTATTCACCGCCCGAATAATCACCGGCCAGTCAAAGGCCCGCTTGCCGTCCCGCACGCCGGTGGACCGGAAATCCGGCACCACGGTGAAGAACTGCCAGACCTTTTCCGCCAGGCCCGCCTTGCCAAACTCCTCCCGCAAAATCGCGTCGGACTCCCGCAGGGCCGCCAGACGGTCCCGGGTGATGGCCCCCAGGCACCGCACGCCCAGGCCCGGTCCCGGGAAGGGCTGGCGTTCCACCATGGAGACCGGCAGGCCCAGGGCCCGGCCCACCGCCCGAACCTCGTCCTTGAACAGCAGCTTTACCGGCTCCACCAGCTCAAAGTCCATGTCCTCCGGCAGGCCGCCCACGTTGTGGTGAGCCTTGACCCCGTCGCTCTCCAGGATGTCGGGATAAATGGTCCCCTGGGCCAGGAAGGAGATGCCCTCCAGCTTCCGGGCCTCCTCGTCGAAGACCTTGATGAACTCGCCGCCGATGATCTTCCGCTTCCGCTCCGGCTCGTCCACGCCCGCCAGCAGGTCCAGGAAGCGGTCCGTGGCGTCTACGTAAATCAGGTTGGCGTCCAGTTGATTTTTGAAGACCTCAATGACCTGCTCGCTCTCGCCCTTGCGCATCAAACCGTGGTTCACATGGACGCAGACCAGCTGCTTTCCGACGGCCTTAATGAGCAGAGCCGCCACCACCGAGGAGTCCACGCCGCCGGAGAGGGCCAGCAGCACCTTTTTATCCCCAACCTGGGCCCGGACCTGGGCCACCTGTTCGGCGATGAACGCCTCCGCCAGCTCCGGGGTGTTGATCCGCTTCATGTCCGCGGGACGGATGTTGCCATTCATAGACTGTCCTCCATTGTATAAAAATAGTTGTTTCTTCCCTCTGCTGTTATATCACATTTTTCGGCGGAGCGCAACAAAATTCCGCAATCCCCTGGAAACAAGGCAAAGGGGGAGCCTGACCCTGCGGCCTGGCTCCCGATACATTATATAATATACCCTATTCCGTCAGACCGTGGCGTACTCGCCGTCCCACAGCACCTTGCGAAACTTCAGGGGGTCCGTGTTGCCCTCCGTGGAGAACATCAGCACCTGGCTGTAGCGGTCCAGGCCGATGGCCTCCCGCAGGTCCTTGTACTCGTCGGTTTCCATGATGGCGGCGATCAGGCCCATGCCCACCGCGCCGCTCTCGCCGGAGATGACCACCGGGTCCCCCTTCACGGGCACGCCCAGCATCCGCATGCCCCGGGCGCTGACCCAGTCGGGGCAGGAGATGAAGGCGGTAACGTGGTTGCGGAGGATGTCCCAGGAAATGGTGTTGGGCTCGCCGCAGGCCAGGCCCGCCATGATGGTCTTCAAATCGCCGTCCACCACCCGGGGCTTTCCGTCTCCGGCCATGGCACCCTGATACAGGCAGTCCGCCGCCTGGGCCTCCATGACGATGAACTTGGGGGGATCGTTGGGGAAGAGGTTGGTGAAATAGCCCACCACGGCCCCGGCGAGGCTGCCCACGCCCGCCTGGACAAAGACGTGGGTGGGGCGGTTCACGCCGATCTGGCGCAGCTGCTCCGCGGACTCCCCGGCCATGGTGCCGTAGCCCTGCATGATCCAGGAGGGAATCTCCTCGTAGCCGTCCCAGGCGGTGTCCTGTACAATGACGCCGTGCTCCGTTTGGGCGGCCTCGGCGGCGGCCATGCGGACGCAGTCGTCGTAGTTGACCTCCTCAATGGTGACCTGGGCTCCCTCTTTGGCGATGTTGTCAAAGCGGGGCTGGCTGCTGCCCTTGGGCATGTGGACCACGGCCTTCTGGCCCAGCTTGTTGGCCGCCCAGGCCACGCCCCGGCCGTGGTTGCCGTCGGTGGCGGTGAAGAAGGTGGCCTGGCCGAACTCCCGGCGGAATGCCTCGCTGGTCAGATAGTCATAGGTCATCTCGGATACGTCCCGGCCCATTTCCTTGGCGATGTACCGGCCCATGGCGAAGGAGCCGCCCAGGACCTTGAAAGCGTTGAGGCCGAAGCGGTGGGCCTCGTTCTTCACATAGAGCCCCGCCAGCCCCAGATACTTGGCCATGCCGTCCAGCTCGGCCAGGGGGGTGACGGAGTACTGGGGGAAGCTGCTGTGGAAAAAGCGGGCTTTCGCCACGTTGGACAGGGACATGACGGGGAGCTGCTTGTCCTCGCTCTTGGGCATGCGGTTCAGGGTCCACTTGATGGCTTCTTTCATGACGCGCCTCCAAAATATATTATTGATCGAGCTAAAAAAATTTCAGGTGATGCTCCCATGATAGCATAGAAACCGGAAAATGCAAGAGGGAATCTAAAAAATTTTTAGGTAATCTAAAAATTTAACAGAATCGCCAAAGGACCACGTCCTTTTTCGGCAAAGCGGGAGCTTCAGCCAAAGGACAGCGGGGATGGAAGAAAACGGCGGGAGATAGAAAATTGTATAAATTTTAACGAGTATTTTGTACGAATCGTAAAAAAGAAAAAAAGAGGGGGGCGGCAGCAAAATTGTACTTGATAATTCGGGGGAAGGACCCTATAATAAAGATTGTGAGCAAATTAGCAATGTTGGGATTTGCTCTCTTTGTCCGAATTTGAACGAGGTAACAGAGCCACAATTTTACAAAATAACAGGAGGAACAATCATGAAGGTAGCGATTTTTGGCGCGGGTACGATGGGCAGCGGCATCGCTCAGGTCTTCGCGGCGAAGGGCCACACCGCCCTGATGTACGCCAGTTCCGTGGCGTCCGCCCAGAAGCACAAGGACAAGCTGGCCGCCTCTCTCCAGAAGCGGGTGGACAAGGGCCGGATGGAACAGGCCGCCGCCGACGCCATCATGGCCAACGTGCTGGTGGAGGAAAAGTCCGCCTGCGCCGACGCGGATCTCGTCATTGAGTGCGTCAAGGAAGACATGGGCACCAAGAAGGCCCTGCTCAGCGAGCTGGACGCCATGTGCAAGCCCGAGGCCATTTTTGCCTCCAACACCTCCTCCCTGTCCATCACCGAGATGGCCAACGGCCTGAACCATCCCGTGATCGGCATGCACTTCTTCAACCCCGTCCCCAGCATGAAGCTGGTGGAGATCATCCGGGGCGCCAACACCACCCAGGAGACCTTCGACTTCATCTACAAGCTGTCCCAGGAGATTGGCAAGGACCCGGTGGAAGTGGCCGAGGCTCCCGGCTTTGTGGTCAACAAGATCCTGATTCCCATGATCAACGAGGCGGCGGGCCTGGTGGAGACCGGCGTCGCTTCCGTGGAAGACATCGACAAGGCCATGCGCCTGGGCGCGAACCATCCCATGGGCCCCCTGGCTCTGGGCGACTTCATCGGCCTGGACGTGTGCCTGGCCATCATGGAGACCCTCTTCAACGAGAGCGGCGATCCCAAGTACCGTCCCGCCCTGCTGCTGAAGAAGATGGTCCGCGGCGGATTGCTGGGCAAGAAGACCGGCAAGGGCTTCTACGACTATTCCAAGTAAACCGGAGTAAAGGAGTATATAAGGTATGGATTTTCATCTTTCCAATGAGCAGCTGATGCTCCGTAAGATGTACCGCGAGTTCGCCGAGAACGAGGTCAAGCCCCTGGCCGAGGAGATCGACGAGGAAGAGCGCTTCCCCATGGAGACCGTGGAGAAGATGGCGAAGCTGGGCATGATGGGCATTTACTTCCCCAAGGAGTACGGCGGCGCCGGCGGCGACGTTCTCTCCTATGCCATGTGCGTGGAGGAGCTGGCCAAGGTGTGCGGCACCACCGCCGTCATCGTGT
>CAQXTN010000078.1:0-4041 GCA_948916585.1 uncultured Oscillibacter sp.
ATAGGTACGTTTCGTTGCCATGCTGAGACACCTCCTGTCCATATTCCGTCCGCCCGCCGGAGGGCCGGGGGCGGCGCTTTCCCAACACCGCCCGGCAGTTTCATGGCGGGCGGAGCGGCAGACAATTTTACAGCGTCACGGGGACGCATGGGATAGTATACCATAATCCTTGAAAGGGTGTCAATAAAAACTTGGAAGAATTCCCGGGGAAGAGATTACCATTTTTGACCGCGCCCGCTGGATACACACTTGACTTTTTGCCGAACCATTTATATAATAATCTTGTTATTATCGCGCCTTACGATGGAAGGCCTCAAAACAAGAAAGGGGTATTCGCTATGAAAAAGGCGGAGTTTTGGAAAGGCTTTGGCGTTGGCTTTACGATGCTATTGTTACTCATGTGCCTATGTATGACTGCCTTTGCGGCCTCCAAACGGACTATTGATGTAGAGGATGGTATTGGCGTCTCCATCAATGGGGCAACCTTTATCCCGAGGGATGCCGCCGGGAATCAAGTTTCGGTCTTTATCTACAATGGAACTACCTATGCTCCTGTCCGCGCGATTGGAGAAGCTATGGGGCTGGACGTCAAGTTTGACTCGGCTAATCGAACGGTTCAGCTTACCACACAGGATCGTTTGCTTGCTCAAAGCGGGGCTTCTGGCTCCTATATAAGCGCGGACCGGGCCAAAGAAATTGCCTTGGCGGACGCCGGCCTAAAAGAAGGAAACGCGGTGTTCCTGAAGGTCAAATTGGAGCGGGATGACGGACGGTATCAATATGATGTAGAATTTTATAGTGGCGCGACAGAATATGACTATGAGATTGACGCCATTACAGGGAAGATTCTCAGTGCAGATCGGGAATTAGACGATTTTATTGCCCCCGCGGACGCCTCTGGCGGTTCTGCTGGTAACGGAATAATTTCCGCGGAGCGAGCCAAGGAGATCGCCTTGGCAGATGCCGGAATCAATGCGAATGATGCGGTTTTCAAAAAGGTCAAATTAGATCGGGACGATGGCCGGCTGGAATACGAAGTGGAGTTTTATGCTGGCTCTATGGAGTACGAGTATGAAATCAATGCCGAGACAGGGAGCATCGTCAGCCGAGATATCGAATCGCGCGACTGAACATCCGTGCTTGCGGGGGCAGTGCTTTATAGGCACTGCCCCCCTTTCGGTGAAGTCCCCCCTGAGAAGCCTTCTTCTGATAGAAGGAGTGTGGGGCCCGGTCCCCTGACCGGGCCATCCCTCTGTGCGGCACAGCCCCAAAGGGACCGTCTCCCCCGGCGAAGGCGGAGGACGGTCCCAAAAAGCTACGTGTTGTCCCGGCTGATGGGCTCCCGCGCCAAAAGCCGCCACAGGGCCTTTCCGTGGAAGGGAATCAGGGGGTAGAGATAGCCCCGGCCCACCAGGGGCTTGGTGGTGGCCAGCAGAAGGACGATACCCAGGATCCCCAGGCCGTAGCCCCACACGTCGAAGGCGGCGGTGAGCAGGAGGAGGACCACCCGGAGGAGCTTGAAGGCGTAGCCCATCTCATAGCTGGGCTGGGCGAAGCTGGCCACGGACACGAAGGCCATATACACCAGCACCTCCGGCCCCAGCCACCCGGCCTGGACGGCGAAGTCGCCCAGAATCAGGGCCCCCAGCATGGAGAAGGAGTTGGACAGGGAGTCCGGCGTGTTCAGGGACGCCAGCTTCAAAACGTCCACCAGGAACTCCACCACCAGCAGCTGCCACAAAAGCCCCAGGGCCGCCGGTTCCGGGGAGGAGAGGAAGCTCAGCCACTCCGGCAGCCGCCCGTTCTCCTTCACCATCAGGTACCAGGTGGGGGTAATCAGCAGGGAGATCAAAAACACGATGATCCGCAGCAACCGGAGATAGGACCCCACCAGGGGCGGGAAGTAAAACTCGTTGGCCTCCTGGGTGAAGTCGAAAAAGGTGGTGGGCAGAATCATCACGGAGGGGGAGTTGTCCACCATCAGCACGATGTTGCCCTCCATCACGCTGGCGGCGGCGCTGTCGGGCCGTTCGGTATAGCGGACCTTGGGAAAGGGGTTGTACCACTGCCTGGGCCGGATGGCCTCCGCCACGCTCTCCTGGGCCATGGAGAGGGAGTTGACGTCAATGGCGTTCAGCTTCTCCCGGATGGCGGCGAGCAGCGCCGGGTCCGCCTTGTCGTCCAGATAGCAGAGCACCGCGTCGGTGTGGGAGCGCCTGCCCACCTTCAGCCCCTCCATGGTGAGGTGGGGGTCCCGGATGCGGCGGCGGAGCAGGGCCATGTTGGGCACCACCGCCTCCACAAAGCCGTCGTGAGAGCCCCGGAGGACCTTGCCGTCCGGGGGCTCGTCCACCCCCCGGCTGGGGTAGCTCTTGGCGTCGATCTGGGCCCCGCCCCGGAGCCCCTCCACCAAAAGCAGGGTTTTTCCCATGAGGACGGAGGTGATAAGCTCCTCCGGGTCAAAGCCCACGTCCACCTCCGAGAAGGAAATCAGCCGGTCAGCGAAGTCCCGCATGTCCGTAAGGCCCTCCAGGGCGTTTTCCGGCCGGGAGAGCCAAAAGGCCCCCATGCGTTCCAGAGTCTCGTCCAGACCGTAGCCGTCCACCACCCAGATCCGGGCCCGGCGGCCGCCGATGACGTAATCCCGGCTCACCATGTCCACGCTGCGGCCCACCCCCAGGGCCTCGTCGAAGAGCCGGACGTTTTCCGTGTAGTTATCCGATAAATTTCCCATGCGCACCTCCAAGAATGGGGGTAGTATGCGCGGAAGGGGGAAGGATTATCCATGGAAACCCGGCGGGAAGGGCAGGCCTGGAAAACCGGAAACCTTTTTTGGAAAATCCCTTGACAATATGTATAATAGTTGCCGGCCGTATGAATTTTGTGGGGATTCCACAAGGTTTGCGCGCTTCATTTTTAAGGGGGATACGTTTGAAAAAACCACACAAAATTGATCTCATTTGCCGCGCGATTGTCAGCGCTTTCTTTGCGGTTGGCCTGGTTGTGCTCATGCGCTCAATGATTGATCAAATGGAGTCTAAAGGAACCGCCCACACCAGTTCGACCAGCATCTCCCCCCCCCCTGTCAATACGGGGACTGCGGCGCGGAGTGCGCGAAACAAGTGAAGGCCCTTCTCATCGACCGCTACCGGAGCCGGAACGCCGCACCCTTTTTTCACGCCTGGGGCCGGAAGCCCAGGCCCGTCTGGATGTCCTCCATGGTCTGCTTATCGAAGCGGTAGCTCAAATCCCGGAGGCCGATGGTGGAGCCCTTCTTCCGGTAGAGCCACAGCACGGAGGAATTGCGCATCTTCCGCTTCGCCCCCATACGGCCCGCCGGGTGAAAAACAAAAACGCCGTGCAGGTCAAACCCCACACAGCGCGAGAAGCGAACGCTTTTCATGCGGACACGGCATCAAGAAAACAACGGCAAAACCCGCCCCTTGCACGAAGGGCCGGATTGTCGTATAATATCCTCATGCGGTGCGGCCTCGCGGCCGTTGTGTAGGTGGGTCTAGCACCTGTGCAGGACGGCGGGTGTTGGCGCATCCGCTGTCTGCCGCATTTTCGTTTTTCAGGTCGATTATAGCAGGATTTTCCCGGCAATGCAAGCCCCTTCCCTACGGGCGCCTCGTCACCACCACGTGGAGTATGTCCCCCTGGCCCTTGCCCAGTGCCTTTCGGATGTCCTTCCGAACGCCGAGGATATAGGCGATGTTTCCCGCCTCGTCCTTTACGCCCATGTTCACGATGCTCCCGTCGTAGGGAATCCCGTCAAAGAGCGCGCGGACCTTCACCCGGCCCGCGCCGAACTCCTCCCGGAGGTTCCAGGGGAAAACCACGTAGGCTCCGCCGGTGTCCGGCAGCTCGTGGATGGGGGCGTTGAATTCGTAGTTCTCCCGCATGGGGGCCTCCTTCTCCCCCCGAATGGGGGGCTGATACTCGCCCTTCGGGCGGGGAAGATTGGCGACCAGCGATGGCTGGTCCATTGCACCCCCCATTTTCTCTTTTTCTTCCAGAAGAAAACGAGAAAACGGGCCG
>CAQXTN010000079.1:0-3899 GCA_948916585.1 uncultured Oscillibacter sp.
CTATTATACCACCTCTGTCAAACTTGTGTAGACACTATCTAGGTGGAACAGAAATTAAAAAAGACATAGCGATACCTCCCGAATACCGCCATATCTGCATGAAAATAAAAGAACGGCGGCCTTGATTTCTCAAAGCCGCCGCGTGATGGGGCGTGACAATGCTCTACTGTACGATGGCTTTTTTTCTTTTGCCGTCGTGCGGCAGTTTTTTATTCTTGGCATCGTCTCCGGCAACCCGTCGGTGGTTGGGGATGTCCATGATGACCAATGGCAGGGGATGTATCTGCGGGACATCTTTGGCAGGCCGCTCTGGGAGGACGTAGAGGTGCCGGACCGGCTTGGGACGGAGGGGGAAGTCCTGATCCCCGCCCACATAGAGCGGCGGCAGAAGCGCAACCCGGACTACGACGGCAGTCAGACCTACCAGCCCCGCTCCCAGCGCCCCGAGTGGGACGCGGTGGGAATGCTGGGGAAGCTCGTGGCCGTGGATGGCGGGACCTGTCAACCCAATGGCTGGGCGGCAGTGGGTGAGGGCGGTATCGCCGTGGCAAGCAAGGCGCGGACCCGGTACCGGGTGATGTCCCGTCTCGACGATACCCATGTGCGGATTCTGATTCTGTAAGGGAGGCAAAAATGTTCATCCTCTACGCAAACAAAACCCAACTGACCGTCCGGGCCCGCGAACCACTCACCAGCGGTATGCTGAACACGGCAGAGGCCCGCTTCGAGTTCTCCCCGGACTGGGAGGGCCTGACAAAGACGGCGGTCTTCAAGGCGGGGAATGAGGTCCGGAGCGTGCTCCTGGGCGAGGACAGCCAGTGTGTCATTCCGTGGGAGGTGCTAAGCTCCCACGGGCGGCAGTTAACCGCCGGAGTCTGCGGCACCCGAGGGACGGATATGGTCCTCCCAACGGTCTGGGTGAATCTGGGAACCATCCTGGAAGGGGCCGCGCCGGGGGAGAACGCCCGGCTTCCCACCCCGGACCTGTGGGAGCAGGAGCTTGCCGGGAAAGTGGACAGGATAAAGCTGGACGGGCTGACGCTGAAGCTCCTGTCGGGCACGGAGACGCTGTCTCAGGTGGAGCTCCCGCCGCCCGGAGGCGGGGAGGGCGGCACAACGGACCACCGTCTCCTGACCGGGCGGAACGCCGGGGACCAGCACCCGGTAGAGGCCATCACCGGGCTTGGAGAGGCACTGGAGGCCATCCCGCGCCCCATGACGGCGGATGAACTGAGAAAAATTTTGTCAGGAGGAACCAGATATGCCAACAACCAACACCAGCGCATACCTTGACAGCGACCGGGTGGCGGAGCTGTGGGCGGCGGTCAAGACGGCCCTCGCGGAGAAGGCGGACCTCGCCGACCTGGACGGCTACACCACGCCAGACGCAGTCGCTACAGCCATCACGTCTGCCCTTGCCAACTACGCCACCAACGCTGGAGCGCAGACAGCCATCGCCACGGCTTTGGCCAATTACATGACCGCCAGCGAGGTCAACGACGCCATCGCGAAAGCGGTGACAGAGGCGGCGCACATCGCCTTTGAGGCGGTGGATGCTCTGCCGGAGACCGGCGCTCCCAACAAAATCTATCTCGTTCCCAGCGGCGGCGGGAGCGGGAACGAGAAAAACGAGTACATGTGGATCAACGGCGCGTGGGAGCTCCTGGGGAGCACGGAGGAGGACCTGACGGGCTACTGGTCCAAACAGGAGCTGCGGGCCATGACGGCAGCGGAATTGCAGGCGATTCTGGTATGAGCTTTCTTGACGATGCACGGACCCGGGAGCTGTGGGAGAAGGTCAAAGCAGAGCTCTCTGGGAAGCGGCCCAAGCTGACCGGCACGCCGGGCCAGGCGGTGGGGTTCGGCGCGGACGGCGCGGCGGTGGCGGTGCGGGGGTGGAGCAATCCGAACCTGCTGGAGAACTGGTATTTTGCGGACCCGGTGAATCAGATGGGGCAGGATGCCTATACCAACGGTGGATACACCATAGACATGTGGTCCGTTGCGCAGAGAGACTATAGGACGTCTGTGACGGTCGACAAGGACGGCGTAACTTTTAAGATTATACAAAAAGGAACGAACCTGAATGGCGCATTCATATATCAAAGACGGTCTTCTATCAAAGCAGGAACATATACATTTTCGGTTTTAGTCTCTGAGGTAAATGGGTCGAGCTTTATGGGGATTGACCGCGACGTAGCTCCGTGGGGCATTCTTTCTCAAGAAATACCTTTGAAAGAAGGATTAAACACCGTCACCTTTACAGTTGCAAATGATGAAGGGGCAATTGGTATTTTCTTGGCAAAAAAAGTGTTGGATATTGCATCTTTTAAATTCGTGGCCGCCAAGCTGGAACTCGGCACCCACCAGACCCTCGCCCACCAGGACGCCGACGGAAACTGGGTGCTTAACGACCCGCCGCCGGATAAGGCGCTGGAGTTGTTGAAGGGCCAAAGGTACTATCAGGTGTTTTCCCGTGAGGACCTGCGCCCCGATAAGGCGGTGGACTTCCGTCCGCCTATGCGCATTGACCCGGCGTTGAGCACAATCCAGATCAACGGCGTGACGTACTATACGGCGGACGCCAATCTGTAGGAGGAAACAATGGACAAATATTTCAACAACCACTACATCACCACAGACCCGAAGGGCCGCATCACCTCCGGCTGGAGCGAGGGCCCCATCCCTGGTCGAGACACTACCGGCGCGGTCTTGCTGACAGACCAGGGCGGCTACCAGTTCCGGCTCACCCCGGGCGGGGAGGAGAACCCGCCCCTCCTCACGGAAGACGGCATCCCCCTCTACCGCTGGGACGGGGAGCAGGTGGTCCGGCGCTCCGAGGAGGAGCTCGCGGCGGACCACCTGCTCCCTCCGCCCAGGAGCAGCTGCGGGCGGATGTGGACTTCTTGGCCGCGCTACAGGGGGTGACGTTATGAGCGTGGCTGAGCTTGCACGGAAGTACTACCCCCGCCTTTGGGACAAGTCCAGGCTGGAGGCTTTGGTGCCGCCGGGAGGCTGTCCCGGGAGGAGGTGGAGGAGATCGCCGCCGAGGAGGGAAAATAAAATCCGCCCCTCCCGGGGCGGCAGGATTTGACAAAACACGGTGCTATCGTCTATAATGGACATGCCGAACTCGAAAGAGGGAGGACAGAAGGCACTGCTACATAAAGGCGGTTAGCTCGCTAGACCCCTGCGCAAATATCCAATGGGGGGAGGTGAGTGTAGATGTGGAGAAAACGGCTTTTCGCCGTGCTGCGCTTCCTGGTTTTTGCGGCATTGGCGGCGCATTTCCTCACCACATATGCGTGTTAGCCGCCCGGCTGCTCTCCGGACGGCTAACGTTGTTTAGCTAATCCAACCAGGGCTAACCGTCTTGTAACAGTGCCCTTCTGTGTTTATTATACCCACCCGCTCCCGTTTTGTCAAGAAACAGGGGCGGGATTTTTGTGTGTAAAGGGGGTGAACAAATGGAAGTGACCATCAGCGGAGAACTGATCGTGGAGTTTGCGGCGCTGCTGACCGCCCTGGGGGTAATTGGCGGCGCGGCGCTCTGGGGCGTCAAGTTCGTGGCCCGGCAGAAGAAGCAGGACCAGGAGCTTGCCGCCATCCGGAAAGAACAGCAGCTGATCTGCTACGGCGTCATGGCCTGCCTACGGGGACTGAAGGAGCAGGGCTGCGACGGCCCGGTAACCGCCGCGCTGGACAAGCTGGAGAAGCATTTGAACCAGGCGGCACATGAGGAGGACAGCTAGGAGGAAAACATGGACAAAACGATCATTAAACGCTTGGGGAATCTGCTGAGCGTCAAGAGCCTGGTCACTATGACGCTCACCATCGTGTTTGTGGTCCAAGCCCTGCGGGGGACCATCTCCCAGGACTTCATGACCGTGTACGCGGTG
>CAQXTN010000080.1:0-3798 GCA_948916585.1 uncultured Oscillibacter sp.
GGGGGGCACCGTGGAGGCGGAGTTCACCGTCTCCACCCGGCGGCAGCAGGTGTACCTGTCACTGTGGAAGAGCTTCGCCGACGAGGCGGTCTTCGACCTGACCCTCCCCAGCGGGCGGTCCACGGGCGTCCTGGAGGAGGGGGAGCGGACCTTCCGCTTCGGCGATATCCGGGTGTCGGTGGACTACGGCGTGCCCACCCACTACAGCGTCCTCCAGGAGGCCCGGTTCCTCCTGGAGGGCCCGCCGGGGGCCCTGGACGGCCTGTGGCGGCTGCGCTGTCAGGGAAAGCGGGTGTCCAACGGCCTCTTTGACATCTGGCTGCCCACCGTGGAGGAGGTCAGCGACCGCACCGCCTTCCTCCAGCCGGAGCCGGACCTGACCATCACCCTCCCCGCCACGGCCCAGTATCCCATCTCCGTAGGGGGCTTCCGAACGGAGACGGAGACAGTGAGCCCCTTCTCCGGCCGGGGGGACCGGGAGTGCGCGGGCCGGGAGCTCCTGGACCTCACCGCCCCGGCGGAGGCGGTGCGCTCCGCCAAGGCCGGGGGCGGGTACGACGTGTTCACCGGTACCAGCATGGCCGCGCCCTTCGTCTCCGGCGCGGCGGCGCTGATGATGGAGTGGGGCATCGTCCGGGGCAACGACCTCTTCCTCTACGGACAGCGGGTAAAGGCCTTTTTGTGCAAGGGGGCCCAGCGCAGTCCCTTCCTCACCTACCCCAACCCCCAGTGGGGCTACGGGCGGCTGGACCTGTGCGCAACGATGAGCGCCCTGGTCAGCCACATGGAAAGGGGGCTCTGAGATGCGGCTCTCTCCGGAGGCGCTGGAGCTCATCCACGCGCCGGACACCGTCGACTTCGTCACCCGGGCCACGGACGCCTTCTTCGACTATGTGAAGAATTCCACCGATGTGGTGGTGGGGCAGATGCTCTCCGGCCGGTACGTCCTGGGCTATGTGAAGGCGGAGAACTTCCACCGGCTGGAGGAGGCCCTGGGCGCGGCCTTCGTCAGCTCCGCGAGTGTGGTCCTGGGCCTTCTGGACCGCCCGGCTCTGGACGCGGCGGGGGTCTCCCAGGTCCAATCCCAGCCCTATCTGAATCTGAAGGGCAGGGGGGTGCTGCTGGGCTTCGTGGACACAGGCATCGACTACACCCAGGACGTCTTCCGCAACGCCGACGGCACCAGCAGGATCCAATACATCTACGACCAGACGGCGGAGGGGGACCCGCCGGAGGGCTTCCTCCTGGGCCGGGAGTACTCCAAGGCGGACATCGACGCCGCCCTGGCCTCCGACGACCCCTACGCCCTGGTACCGGAGCGGGACGAGGACGGCCACGGCACCTTCCTGGCCTCCGTGGCCGCCGGGCGGCAGACGGAGGACTTCACCGGCGCGGCCCCGGACGCGGAGATCATCGCCGTGAAGCTGAAAAAGGCCCGGCCCTTCTATCGGGAGCGCTACTGCGTCCCCCCGGACCAGGAGAACGCCTACGAATCCACCGCTGTGATGCTGGGGGTGGAGTACATCCTCCGCAAGGCCCGGGAGCTGGGTCGTCCGGTGTCCATCTGCATCGGCCTGGGCACCAACGCGGGCAGTCACGACGGGTACAGCGTCTTCGAGGAGTACCTGGGGGGCGTGTCCATCCAGAAGGGGGTGTGCCTCTGTGCGGCGGCGGGCAACGAGGCGGAGGCCCGCCACCACACCGGCGGCGTCCTCACCGCGGGGGATGCCCCTGGACAGCTGGACCTGAAGGTGGGCGATCGGGCGGGGGACGTGTACCTCGCCATCTGGAACACGGTGGCGGACCGGATCTCGGTTTCGGTGCGCTCCCCCTCCGGGGAGCTGGTGGGGCGGGTGCCCGCCCGGCCCGGGGTGGACCCGGCGGCGGACGTGAAGCTGGTGCTGGAGGCCGCCCGGGTCCAGGTGGAGTACCACTTCCCCGTGGAGGGCAGCGGGGGACAGCTCACCGTGGTCCGCATCCTGGGGGCCACCCCCGGGGTGTGGACCATCGGCCTCCACGCCGACATCCTGCTGAACGGGCAGTACCAGGCGTGGCTCCCCATGACGGGATTCGTCTCGCCGTCCGTGGAGTTTTTAGCGGCCACGCCGGACCACACCATCACCTGCCCCGCCACCGCCGTGGGAGTGATCTGCTGCGGGGCCTACGACAGCGCCAGCAAGAGCCTGTATGCCAAGAGCTCCCGGGGCCCCGCCTGGGACGGCCGGGTCCTGCCGGACCTCACGGCCCCCGGGGTGGGAGTGGGGGGCGTGTACCCCTTCGGCCCCGGGTCCATGAGCGGCACCAGCGCGGCGGCGGCGGTCTTGGCGGGGGTGTGCGCGCTGCTCCTCCAGTGGGGCGTCCGGGAGGGCAACGACCCGTCCATGGGCACCTATCAGATCCGGGCCTACCTCATCCGAGGGTGCCTGCGCCGGCCGGACATGGCCTATCCCAACGACCAGTGGGGCTATGGCTCCGTACAGCTCATGCAGAGCTTCCACCTGATGCGGGAGCTCTGAGCCCGCAAGATAGAACAATTCCCCGGAGTTGAGGCCGCTACCGATAAAGAACAATACAAAAAGGGCTAATTTAACAGGAATTTACCGCAAAAACAAACATTTGTGACAAAATCAAACATACAGGAAAAGGCACGATTTGACATTCAAAGTTAATCGTGCCTTTTTCATGCTCAAAAGGAGGGCAAATTTATGCAAGACATAATCTAATCAGACTATCTCTGCGGCAATGGGACAATGCAATTTCCTTTCTTCCGCATCCCCAGCCAGCTTGTCAGCCATCTCCGGTTTAAGGGCCTGTCCGCAGATGCCAAGCTGCTCTATGGTATGCTGCTGAACCGCATGAGCCTGTCCGCGAAAAACGGCTGGCATGACGACACAGGACGGGTTTATATCTACTACACTGCAAAAGAAGTGTGTGCAGCCATAGACTGTGACCGGAACAAGGCCATGCGCCTGTTGGCGGAGCTGGACACCGGCAAAGGCATTGGCTTGATTGAGCGCGTGAAGCAGGGCCAGAGCAAGCCGGATAGGATTTTTTGTCAAGCGGATCGCTGTTCAGGAAGATACCGAGGCATCCAACCAAGGCATTGCCGAGTCCAGTTCACAGGACGATTTTTCCGCTGTAAGGAGCAGGTGTATTTCCCGAATAGCGTGGCAGCTTTGCGGACAGGAGCGGCTTGCGCGTATGCGCCCAAAGCGGTCTGAGAAATGCGTCTCACCGGGAAACGCATTTACTCTAAAAGCCGATAAATTACGCAGATTTTTCAGAAACTCATTTGACATAGATGCTAAATAAGTTTATTTTAAGTATGCTGCTTGTAATATTGGCAAACTTATAGCCTGTGATATTTCTGTGACATTTTCATGTTATCCTATACGGGAAAGGAAGTGAAGCCATGAGGCTTTTAGTCATTGAGGATGACCGCCTATTGAACAATACCCTTTGCTACAATCTTTCGGCGGCGGGCTACACAGTGGATGCTGCTATGTCAAAATCAGCGGCGGTTGAATTCTGTGAAGCGCAGGACTATGATCTGATCGTGCTGGATGTCAACTTACCTGACGGGAACGGATTTGACTTCTGTACGGAAATCAAAGAGCGCCGTCCTGATACCGCTGTGATTTTCCTGACTGCAAACGATATGGAAAGCGATATGCTAAAAGGTTTTGAGTTGGGAGCAGACGATTATGTGACGAAGCCGTTTCCGATCCGTGTATTCCGAAAAAAAGTATCGGCTCTGCTGGGCCGCATCCAGAAGCAGACAGGCGGCGATTGCTACAC
>CAQXTN010000081.1:0-3758 GCA_948916585.1 uncultured Oscillibacter sp.
CGGGCGTGGCGGCGGAGGATTTCCCCGTAGATATGGAGCTGGGTGTCCACGGTCTTTTCAATGGAGAACTGGGCGGAGGCCTTTTCAAAGAGCTTTTCCCCCATCTCCCGCCGCAAGGCCCCGTCGGTTCCCAGGGCCGCCAGGCGCTTGCCCAGGGTCATGAAGTCCCGGGGGGTGAACAGATAGCCGTTGACCCCGTCGTCAATGAGGTAGGGGATGCCCCCCACGGCGGTGGAGATGGTGGCGAGGTGGAACCGGGCCCCTTCCGTCAGGGCGTAGGAAAAGGTCTCGGACAGGCTGGTGAGGACGTTGACGTCCAGGGCGCTGTAGAAGCGGTCCATGCCTCCGCTGATCCACCCGGCGAAGGTGACCTGCCGCTCCACCCCCAATTCCCGGGCAAGAGCCCCCAGCTTCTCCCGCTCCTCGCCGTCTCCGGCGATTACTAACCGTAGCTTATCACAGGTTTTATACGCTTCGGCAAAGCCTCGGATGAGGGTGGACATGTCTTTCACCGGGTTCAGCCGGGCGGCGATGCCCACCACCACGCAAGTCCCGTCCACCTCCGCCCCCAGGGAGCGGAGGTAGGGAAGCCGGTCCCCCTGGTCCGGCGCGGGGGTAAAGTCGATGCCGTTATAGATGGCGTAGAAGCGGTCCGCCGGGAAGCCCCGGGAGATGAGCAGGTCCACCATGGCGTCGGAGACGCCCACGCGGTAGTCCAGCCGCCGCAGGGCCCAGGTGTTGATGACCCCGAAGGTGCACCGGGCCAGGGGGCGGCCCATGTAGTCGATTTTATAATCGCTGTGGATAGTGGTGACCACCGGAAGGCCCGTGAGCCGGCGGAGGAGGGCGCCGATCATATTGGCTCGGGAGCCGTGGCAGTGGATGAGCTGGAAGCCCTCCCGGCGGATATACTCCGCCAGCTGGCGGCGGATTTTGAAAATGTGGTTGCCGCCGCAAATCATGGTCGGGATGCCCAGGGACCGGGCCTCGTCGGCAAAGGGGCCGTCCCGGAAGCAGACCAGCTGGGCGGTGATGGTCTTGTTCAGGTGCTGGAGGAGGCTCAGCACATGGGTCTTGGCCCCGCCGGAGTCCCCGCCGCTGATGAGATGAATGACCTTCATGATAAAAAATCCCCTTGTGATTTTGTGTAACGTATTATATAATATTTTCCGGGCCTTGTCTACCAAAGGCTCCATCAATCTGAAAGAAGGCGGGCCCGGGGCCCGTTACGGAGGTCTGGCATGGAACAAAAGAAAGCGTTTCGCATCGGCAAATTCAACATCATCGACATCATCGCCGTGGCTTTGATTCTGGCGGTAGCCCTTTACGCCGCCGTGCGTATCCTGAACCGGGGCGGGACCATTGAGGTGCCCACCATGGAGATTACCTACGTGGTGCGGGTGCAGAACGTGGCGGCGGAGCTGTACGAGAATTCCAAGGAGAATCTGCCCTCCCCGCTGATGGCCTCCGGGGCCCGGCTGAACGGGCGCATTGAGTCCGTGGAGGCCACCCCCTGGCTGGAGCTGGGGCCCGACGGGCAGTGGCACGAGGACCCGGACCATGTGAACCTCTATTTTACCTGCACCGCCACGGTGCCCAAGGAGGAGGTCATGACCACCAAAGTCGGGGAGCAGGAGGTCCGGATTGGAAAGACGGACTATATCATGAAGAGCGAGACGGTGGAATTCCAAAACGGAACAGTAGTGGACGTAACCTGGGGCTGACCTACTTTTTCTTGCAAGAAAAAGTAGGCAAAAAGAACGTTTGCTCGCTCTGGTTGTCTGGTGGGAAACCAGGCCGGAGCGACGGCGACGCAGATTTGCGGGAAAGGAACATCCGATGAAGAGAATATTTATGCTTCTGGTTTTGCTGGCCCTGCTGGCGGGGTGCTCCGCCGAGGCGGCCCCGGCCATGTACATTGAGCCCGCCCAGCTCAGCGAGGAGGAAGAGGCCATGGCAAAGCTCCTGGGGGCGGACATGGACCAGCACCTCTTTGACGTGGTGCTGGACGGCACGGCGAAGAAAATGTCCGTGACGGCCTATGAGCTGGCGGACGGAACATGGGAACCCCGGATTGGCGGCGGCGGGTCCGGAATGGCCCTGGATGAGAAGGCGAAGGAGGGCCGGCTCTGCTTCGGCTTTGAGGACCTGCGGAAGGACTTCCGGGAGGCGGCCCAATTTGACGGAATAGGCTATACGGCCACCAGCTGGGAGGGCACGGAGGACCTGGACGACCCCGAGGGCATGAGCCGGACGACCAGCTTTCTGGCTAACCGGACGGAGATTATCTATGAAAAGGAGATTCCCCTTGCCGTCCAGATCAACACGGCAAAAAACGGGGTGGTCTCTTATAACCCGGAGTATTTCTTCCAGCTGGAGGAGTATGAGAAGCTGGGCTATGAGCATGTCTATGCCCTGACGGTGATGTTCAGTCAGGAGCCCCTGTCTTAAATAACACCAAGCGGCGGGCCCGGGAGGGTCCGCCGCCTTTTGTTCGCTCCTTTGGGACTGCCATGGTCCCGGGAAATGGCCTGACCAGGGGGTCAGGCCCCACAGGGAAAGTGCAAGCTCCTGCCCGGGTTGCAGCAGCTCGGACTCATTGATGCTGTGTGTTTCTGTAGAACCGAAATCCATCTTTGTGGGGCCTGTGCCCCTGCACAGGCCATTCCTCCAGGGCCCGCCTTCCTCCGGTAGAACTCCCTGTGGGTGCTTTACAGCATGCACTTCCCCCGGGCCAGGTATTTCCCCTCCGGCTGGGAGGGGAGCACATTCCCGCTCTCCACCGCCAGGCGCCCCCGGAGCCACACCTGCCGGACGCCGCCGTCGGTAGCGAAGCCCTCATAGGGGCTGTACCCGGCGGCGGACTCGCAGTCCTCCGCCCGGATCACATGTCCGCCGCTGGGGTCGTAGACCACGATGTCCGCGTCGGCCCCCGGCTGGAGGGTCCCCTTCCGGGGGAAGAGGCCGTACAGCTTCGCCGGGTTCTCGCTGAGGACGCGGCACATCTGGGCCACGCTCAGCTTCCGCTTGGCAACGCCCAGGGACCACATCAGCTCCCCCCGGGTCTCCACCCCGGGGAGGCCGCCGGGAATCTTGGTGAAATCCTCCCGGCCCAGCTCCTTCTGCTCCAGGGTGAAGGAGCAGTGGTCCGTGGAGACGGTCTGAATCTCCCCCCGGCGCAGGGCCTTCCACAGCGCGTCCGCCTCCTTCTTCTCCCGCAGGGGCGGGGCGCAGACATACCGGGCCGCGTCGGTGAAATTCTCCTGGTAATACAGGCTCTCGTCCAGGGCCAGGTAGTGGGGGCAGGTCTCCACGTACACCGTCTGGCCCCGCTTCCGGGCCCGGAGGACCTCGCCCAGCGCCTCGCCGTTGGTGAGGTGGACGATGATCACCGGGGCCTGGGCCGCCTGGGCAACGCGCAGAAGCCGCCCCACCGCCTCCGCCTCCAGATAGGGCGGGCGGGTCTGGGGGTGACTGGCGGGGGAGAGCTCCCCCAGGGCCTTTTTCTCCGCGATCATGCCGTCGATGACCCCGGCGTTTTCACAGTGGACGCCGCAGATTCCCCCCAGAGTTTTCAGCTCCTTCAGCGCCCAGTAGAGGTCCCGGTCCCCCAGCAGCATGGCGGGGTAGGTCATGTACAGCTTGAAGGAGGAAATGCCCTGGGCGAACATCTCCGGCAGCTCCGCCCGGACGCCCTCGTTCCAGTCGTCGATGGTCATGTGGAAGCCGTAGTCGCAGAAGGTCTTCCCCACGGCCTT
>CAQXTN010000082.1:0-3745 GCA_948916585.1 uncultured Oscillibacter sp.
GCGCGGCCACCTGCATCGGCGGCTGCATCCGGGACCCCCTGTCCGGCCGGGCCTATGTCCATCAGGCCATGCGCCTCACCGGCTGCGGCGACCCCCGGACGCCGCTGGCCGACACCCTTCCCGGCAAGCTCCCCCAGCGGAAGCTCTGCCAGACGGCGGCGGCGGGCTATTCCTCCTACGGAAACCAAATCGGCCTGGCTACCGGGCACGTCGCCGAGGTCTACCACCCGGGGTACGTCGCCAAGCATTTGGAGGTCGGCGCCGTGGTGGGCGCGGCCCCGGCGGAAAACGTCCGGCGGGAGCGCCCCGCCCCCGGGGACGTGGTCATCCTCCTGGGCGGCCGCACGGGCCGGGACGGCATCGGCGGAGCCACCGGCTCCTCCAAGAGCCACGACCAAAAATCCCTCCAAACCATGGCCAGCGAGGTCCAGAAGGGCAACGCCCCGGAGGAGCGGAAAATCCAGCGCCTCTTCCGGGACGGGAAGGTTACCCGCCTCGTCAAGCGGTGCAACGACTTCGGCGCGGGCGGCGTATCCGTCGCCATCGGCGAGCTGGCGGACGGCCTGACCATCGACCTGGACGCGGTACGGAAGAAATACGACGGCCTGGACGGCACGGAGCTTGCCATCTCCGAGAGCCAGGAGCGCATGGCGGTGGTGGTGTCCCCCGAGGACGCGGAAGCCTTCATCGCCGCCGCTAGAGCGGAAAACCTGGAGGCTTACCAGGTGGCCGTGGTGACGGCGGAGCCCCGCATGGTCATGCACTGGCAAGGGAAAACCATTGTCAGTCTGAGCCGGGAGTTCCTAAACTCCAACGGCGCAGTGAAGCATGCCCAGGTCTCCGTCCCGGAAATTCAGCGCCATCTGCTCACCGGCGATCCAGGAAGCCTCCGGGAAACGGCCTCCAGCCTGCAATGCGCCTCCCGCCGGGGGCTGGTGGAGCGGTTCGACTCCACCATCGGCGCGGGCAGCGTCACCATGCCCTATGGCGGGAAACGTCAGAGGACCCCCGCCCAGTCCATGACCGCCCTCCTCCCGGTTCTGCCGGGCCAGGAGACGGAACAGGCCAGCGTCATGGCCTGGGGTTTCGACCCGGAGATCATGAGTGAGGACCCCTACATGGGAGCCTATAGCAGCGTGGCGATCTCCCTGGCCAAGCTGGTTGCCTCCGGTGCGGATTACAAGGCCGCTTACCTGACCTTACAGGAATACTTTGAAAAGCTGCGGACGGACCCGGACCGCTGGGGCAAGCCCTTTGCCGCCCTCCTGGGGGCCATGGAGGCCCAGATGGACTTCGGCGCGGCGGCCATCGGCGGCAAGGACTCCATGTCCGGCTCCTTCCTGAATCTGGACGTTCCCCCGACGCTGATTTCCTTTGCCATCGCCCCCATTCAGGCGGGAGAGGTGATTACCCCGGAGTTCAAAGAGGCGGGGCATCCGGTCTACGCCTTCGGCGGCGGCAACGCGACGAATCTGAAAGCCGCTTGGGCGGCGTTCCATGAACTGGCCCAAAGCGGCAAGGTCAAAGCCGCCTGGGCCGTGGAGCACAGCACGGCGGAGGCCGTCATGAACATGTCCTTCGGCAACCGGATCGGCTTCACCGCCGGCGCCGCCGTCCCCCACCGCTGGTACGGCCTGAACCGGGGGACCATCGTAGCCGAGCTGACAGAGGACGCCGGCCACCCCTGCGCCAAGCGCATTGGCGTCACCACAGCGGAGCCGGTGATTACCATCGGTGATGATTCCGCCCCCATCGACGAGCTGTTATCGATGAACGAGGCGGTTTTGGCGGACGTGTACCCCACCCGGACCCCCGCGGAGGGCAAGGCCCCGGTCCTGGACTGCCCCGCCTTCACCCGGCCCATTCCCAAGATTGGCGCGGCCAAGCCCAAGGTTCTCATCCCCGTCTTTCCCGGCACCAACTGCGAATACGACAGCGCCCGGGCCGCTCAGAGGGCGGGCTTGGAGCCGGAAATCTTCGTCATTAACAACCAGTCCGCTAAGGACGTATCCGAATCCGCCGCCGCCTTTGCCCAAAGGCTCCGGGAAAGCCGGATTCTCTTCCTTCCCGGCGGCTTCTCCGGCGGCGACGAGCCCGACGGCTCCGGCAAATTTATAACCGCCTTCCTGCGGGGGCCGGAGACCTCCGAGGCCGTCATGGACCTTCTCCAGAACCGGGACGGCCTGGCCCTTGGCATCTGCAACGGCTTCCAGGCCCTCATCAAGTTAGGGCTGGTCCCCTATGGCGAAATCCGGGATACGGACGAGACCTGCCCCACCCTCTCCTTCAATCGCCTGGGACGGCACCAGTCCAAAATTGTGAATACCCGCATTGTCTCCAACAAATCCCCCTGGCTGGCCCGGGTGGCCCCCGGCCAGGTCTACGCCGTCCCCATCTCCCATGGCGAGGGCCGCTTCCTCTGCGCCCCGGAGCTTTTGAAAGCCCTGGCGGAAAACGGGCAGATCGCCACCCAGTACGCGGATTTGGAGGGCCTGCCCACCATGGACCCGGACTTCAACCCCAACGGCTCCGCCTGGGCGGTGGAGGGCGTCACCTCTCCCGACGGACGGGTTTTCGGCAAGATGGGCCACGCCGAGCGCGTCGGCCCGGGGCTGTACCGGAACGTCCCCGGCGAATACGACCTCCAGCTTTTCCAGGCCGCCAGGGATTATTTCGCCGTTCTCTGAAACAGGGGCTTGACAAGTCCCCCAAGGGTAGTGTATACTTCCTAAAATTTATAAAAACGAGGTGTCCGCTATGGCCTACTTTTTCTCCGAGCCCTCACACACCTTCAGCGAGTACCTGCTGGTTCCCGGCTACTCCTCCGCCGAGTGCGTACCCGCCAACGTAACCCTAAAGACCCCGGTGGTGAAGTTCAAGCGCGGTGAGGAGTGCCCCCTGACCATGAACGTGCCCATGGTCTCCGCCGTCATGCAGGCTGTCTCCGGCGAGCAGATGGGCATTGGCCTTGCCAAGGAGGGCGGCATCGCCTTCATCTTCGTCTCCCAGCCCGTGGAACAGCAGGCGGAAATGGTCCGCCGGGTGAAAAACCACAAGGCGGGCTTTGTCTCCAGTGACTCCAACCTCCGGATTGGGGATACCCTGGCGGATGTGCTGGCCCTGAAAGAGCGCTCCGGCCACTCCACAATGGCCGTCACCGACGACGGCACCGGCACGGGCAGGCTCTTAGGCCTCGTCACCAGCCGGGACTACCGGGTCAGCCGCCTGGACCCCGACACCCCCGTGACGGACTTCATGACCCCCTTTGATAAGCTGATCTACGCCCCCGAGGGCACCAGCCTGAAAGAGGCCAACGACATCATCTGGGACCGGAAGCTCAACGCCCTGCCCATCGTCTCCCAGGACGGCCATCTGGTGAGCTTCGTCTTCCGCAAGGACTACGACTCCCACAAGGGCAACCCCCTGGAGCTGCTGGACGGCCAGAAGCGCTACGTGGTGGGCGCGGGCATCAACACCCGGGACTACGCGGAGCGGGTCCCCGCCCTGGTGGACGCCGGGGTGGACGTGCTGGTCATCGACTCCTCCGAGGGCTATTCCGAATGGCAGGCCCGGACCCTGCAATGGATTCGGGAGCGCTACGGCGACACGGTAAAAGTGGGCGCGGGCAACGTGGTGGACGGCGAGGGCTTCCGCTTCCTGGCGGACGCCGGGGCGGACTTCGTGAAAATCGGCATCGGCGGCGGCTCCATCTGCATCACCCGGGAGACCAAGGGCATCGGCCGGG
>CAQXTN010000083.1:0-3551 GCA_948916585.1 uncultured Oscillibacter sp.
GGTGGTGGACCTGCTCTTCCGGGAGAACCCGCCGGAGCGGGTGCTGTTCGCCCTGGATTTAAACACCCTCATCCGGGACGGACGGGGCGTGACGGACGCCATGCCGGAGTACCTTTATAACCGGAATCCCCTGGACGACGTGAAGTATCTTCTGAATAAGGACTCCCTCTACTACAGCCTCTACGCCCTTATAACCGCCCGCCAGGGCGGCGGGCAGACCCTGGACGAGGGCTTCACCTGGGACAAGACCTCCCGGTGGGGGAGGTACGAGGCCCTGCGGACCTATGACCGTCCCCCGGTTTCGGAGGAGCGGACGCCGGAAAACGCCTATCTGCAATTTACCCTGGAGAATCTGGCGGTGATGGAGGACTGGTTTCAGGACCACCCGGAGGCGAAGTTCGAGATTTTCCTCTCCCCCTACAGCATCCTCTCCTGGGACCGCTGCCTCCGCCGGGGGGACCTGGACGCCCGGCTCACGGCCCTGCGGACGGCGTGCCACACCCTGAACCGCTGGCCCAACGTCCGGGTCCACGCGCCGCTCTTTGCCAAGGACATGGTGACGGAGCTGAACAACTACTGCGACTATATCCACCACTCCGGCGAGGCCGGGAAATGGGTGCTTGGGAACGTCTGCGCCGAGAAGTTCCTCCTCCGGGAGGAGGACGTGGAGAAGACCCTGGCGGACTGGCGGGACTTTGTGATACACTATGACTACGACGCGCTGTGGGACGGCGAGTTCTGGGAGCGGTGGTACGAGGACCATGACCAGCCGCCGGACTGGCGCAAGAGCTGAAAAAGGAGGGCCCCATGAAAAAAATCCTGCCCATTGTCCTGGCTTTCCTCATCGGCGCGGCCGCCGGGATACTGTTCGTGCTGCCGGGCTTTCATAAGAGGACGGACATCGATCTGCAAAAGTTTTCTGTCTCTGACGACGGGTCCATCGTCACGGTACAGACGTTTCCCGAGGGTTCCATGGGCTTCATCCGGGCCATGGAGGCCAAGCAGTTCGGCGATGAGATCCACTGCTCCTTTTACAGCTGCTTCGGCGGGCTGAACAGCAGCATTGGGTCAGAATACAGGTTTGACATTCACCCGGATGATTCCGCCGAACGGATATACTTCGACCGGGGGACAAGTCCCGACGTTCTAGTCCTGGAGCGGGACCCGGACACCGGCGTGTGGGCGGCGGTGTACCCCCATCTTCCGCAAGTATGACACCATCAAGACTTCCCCAAGGAGGCTTTTTTCTATGATAAACCAAGACCACATCCGCAACTTTTCCATCATCGCCCATATTGACCACGGCAAGTCCACCCTGGCGGACCGCCTTCTGGAGAAGTGCAACGCCGTCAGCCAGCGGGAGATGGAGAGCCAGCTCCTGGACAACATGGACTTAGAGCGGGAGCGGGGCATCACCATCAAGGCCCGGGCCGTGCGGCTGAACTACACCGCCGCCGACGGGGAGGACTACGCCCTGAACCTCATCGACACCCCGGGCCATGTGGACTTTAACTACGAGGTGTCCCGGTCCCTGGCCGCCTGCGAGGGGGCCGTGCTGGTGGTGGACTCCACCCAGGGCGTGGAGGCCCAGACCCTGGCCAACACCTACCTCGCCATGGAGCACGACCTGGAGATTCTCCCGGTGTTCAACAAAATCGACCTCCCCGCCGCCAACCCCGCCCAGGCCAAGCAGGAGGTGGAGGACATCATCGGCCTCCCCGCCCTGGACGCGCCGGAGATTTCCGCCAAGCAGGGGGTCAACATCGACGCGGTGCTGGAGGACATTGTGAAAAACGTCCCGCCCCCCTCCGGGGACGAGAAGGCCCCCCTCAAGGCCCTGATTTTCGACAGCCAGTACGACAGCTACCGGGGGGTCATCGTTTATATGCGCCTGATGGAGGGCTCTCTCCGGGCGGGGCAGACGGTGAAGATGATGGCCTCCGGCGCCAGCTACCAGGTGGTGGAGTGCGGGCATCTGCTGCCTCTCGGCATGGAGCCCTGTGACTGCCTTCGGGCAGGGGAGGTGGGCTATTTCACCGCCTCCATCAAAAACGTCCAGGACACCCGGGTGGGCGACACGGTGACGGACGGGGCAAACCCGGCGGCGGAGGCCCTCCCGGGCTACCGGCCCGTGCAGCCCATGGTCTACTGCGGCATTTACACCGAGGACGGGTCCAAGTACCCGGACCTGCGGGACGCGCTGGAAAAGCTCCGGCTCAACGACGCGTCGCTGAGCTTTGAGCCCGAGTCCTCCGTGGCCCTGGGCTTCGGCTTCCGCTGCGGCTTTTTGGGCATGCTCCACATGGAGGTCATCCAGGAGCGGCTGGAGCGGGAATTTGATTTGGACCTGGTGACCACATTACCCTCCGTAATTTACGATGTTTATAAAACGGACGGCAGCCTGGTCCGGGTGGACAATCCCCATAATTACCCGGACCCGGCCTCCATCGAGCGGGCGGAGGAGCCCTATGTCAAGGTCTCCATCATCAGCCCCAACGACTACGTGGGGAACATCATGCCCATGTGCCAGGAGCGGCGGGGGGAGTTCAAGGACATGCAGTACCTGGACACCCACCTGGTGGAGCTCCATTACCAGATGCCGCTGAACGAGATTATTTACGATTTCTTCGACACGCTGAAGGCCAACACGAAGGGCTACGCCTCGCTGGACTACGAGCTCTCCGGCTACCGGCCCAGCGAGCTGGTGAAGGTGGATTTGCTGCTCAACGGCGACCAGGTGGACGCGCTGAGCTTCATCGCCCACAAGGACAAGGCCTATCCCCGGGCCCGGAAGCTCTGCGAGAAGCTGAAGGAGAACATCCCCCGCCAGCTCTTCGAGGTGCCGGTGCAGGCGGCCATCGGCGGGCGGGTCATCGCCCGGGAGACCGTCAAGGCCATGCGGAAGGACGTGCTGGCCAAGTGCTACGGCGGCGACATCACCCGGAAGAAAAAGCTGCTGGAAAAGCAGAAGGAGGGCAAGAAGAAGATGCGCTCCCTGGGCTCCGTGCAGATTCCCACGGAGGCGTTTCTGGCGGTGCTCAAGCTGGACGAGTAAAGGCTTTCCCGACGGGAAGGAAAAATCGGCATCGGATAAAGGAAGGACCGCCTTTTGGCGGTCCTTCCTTTATCCGATGCTGATGGCGCTCACCGGGCACTCGTCCCGGGCGCTCTGGGCCGCGTCCAGCATTCCGTCAGGGACCTCTCCGCCGTGGGCAAAGCCGTCGTCTCCCATGGAAAATACCTCCGGGCAGTTCCCGGCGCACAGGCCGCAGCCAATGCAGCTTTCATTTACCGTCGCGTTCATCGCGTTTCTCCTATTCTGAAAAAAATTTGCCCCGTGCCAGAGGAACGGGGCCGCAAGGCTAGTGTGCCTCATTTTTTAATTTTCACTCTTTAGGCCTTGTTTGAAAATTGGCGGAATGCCGGATTGGGGCAGATTTTTTGCCAAGCAAGGCGATTTGACGCGGGAATCCTGACAGATTTCAAGTCAAATCAACGCAGTCCTGGCGGAAAAAGATGCCCAAAGACGGCGTTTTGCCATTTTTCAAACA
>CAQXTN010000084.1:0-3110 GCA_948916585.1 uncultured Oscillibacter sp.
AGCCTGGCTGGTCCGAGCAGAACCCGGCGGACTGGCTGGAAGCGGTGGTGACTGGTATCCGGGAGTTGACGGCGGACTGCGATAAGACCCGGATTGCGGCCATCGGCTGCGGCGGGCAGATGCACGGGCTGGTGGCCCTGGACGGGGAGGGCCGGGTCCTCCGCCCCGCCATTCTCTGGAACGACGGCCGCACCGCTCAGGAGGTGGACTACCTCAACAAGATCGTGGGCCGGGAAAAAATCAGCCGGTATACCGCCAACATCGCCTTCGCGGGCTTCACGGCCCCTAAGCTCCTCTGGATGCGGAAGAACGAGCCGGAGCTGTTCGCCAGAATCGACAAGGTGATGCTGCCCAAGGACTACATCAACTACCGCCTCACCGGAGTTCACTGCACCGATGTCTCCGACGCCTCGGGGATGCTCCTCTTCGACGTGGAGCACAAGCGCTGGAGCCCGGAGATGCTGGAGCTCTGCGGTCTGCGGGAGTCCCAGATGGCGAAGGCCTTCGAGAGCTATGAGGCCGTGGGCACCCTCAGGCCGGACATGGCGAAGACCCTGGGCCTGGCGGAAACGACGGTGGTCTGCGCCGGGGCGGGGGACAACGCCGCCGCCGCCGTGGGCACGGGCACCGTGGGGGACGGAGGCTGCAACATCAGCCTGGGCACCTCCGGGACCGTCTTCATCTCCAGCAAAACCTTCGGCGTGGACCCCAACAACGCCCTCCACTCCTTCGCCCACGCCGACGGCGGATACCACCTCATGGGCTGCATGCTCTCCGCCGCCAGCTGCAACAAGTGGTGGATGGAGGATATTTTAAAGACCCAGGACTACGCCGGGGAACAGGCGGCGATTACCCCGGAGAAGCTGGGGCGGAACCGCGTGTTTTTCCTCCCCTACCTCATGGGGGAGCGAAGCCCCATCAACGACACCGGCGCCCGGGGCTGCTTGATTGGCATGACTATGGATACCACCCGGGCGGACCTGCTCCAGGCGGTGCTGGAGGGCGTGGCCTTCGCCATCCGGGACAGCTTTGAGGTGGCCCGAAGCCTGGGCGTGGAGATTCCCCGCTCCAACATCTGCGGCGGGGGCAGCAAGTCCGGGCTCTGGCGGACCATCATGGCCAATGTCCTGGGTATCCCCCTGGACATCGTGGCCACAGAGCAGGGACCCGGCTACGGCGGGGCCATGCTGGCTATGGTAGCGGCGGGGCGGTTCCCCTCCGTCCAGGCGGCGACGGACGCACTGGTGCGCGTTGCCGGCACTGTGGAGCCGGAGGCGGGACTGACCGCCCTCTATGAGGAGCGGTACCGGCAGTTCCAAAAAATCTACCCCGCCTGCAAGACGCTGTTCCCCCAGCTTCTTTAAAGGAGGAACCCCATGAAGATTGAATCTGTTTACAGCCCCGCCTTCCGGGCCTACGGCCAGGTGCTCACCGGCTATGACACGGAAAAGCTGCTCTGGGCCATGGAAGCCATCCCCCTGCCGAAGGAGGGCACGGCCTATGAGCCGTCCATCGCCGCCTTGGAAGGCTGCGATATCTTCCGGCGGTTCCAGGACCACGCCTACGGCGGGATGCCGGTACAAATCGGCATGTGCTGGGGCCGCAATACCAAGCTCAACTGCCTGGAGTACCACCGGGACAGCGAGGTCAACATCGGAGCGTCGGACTTCATTCTCCTGCTGGCGAAACAGGAGGAAATGGTGGACGGCCGGCTGGATACCGCCTGTGTCCGGGCCTTCCGGGTCCCCGCCGGGGCGGTGGTGGAGGTCTACGCCACGACGCTGCACTACGCCCCCTGCCATGTGGATGGGGCAAAGGGGTTTCGGGTGGCGGTGGCGCTGCCCAGGGGCACCAACGAGGCCAGGCCCGTCCTCACGCCGCTGAACGCGGAGGATAACCGCATGTGGGCGAAAAACAAATGGCTGCTGGCTCACCCGGACTCCGGCGAGGCCGGACAGGGGGCCTGGGTGGGCCTGATAGGTGAGAACATTGATATCAAAAACGATCTTTGAAAAGGAGAAAGATTCTATGCGACTGACCAATATTCCCGTGGTAAAGCTGGGCCTTGTCGCCGTCTCCCGGGACTGCTTTCCCGTCGCCCTGAGCGAGAAGCGCCGGGCCGCCGTCAAGGCCGCCTGTTCCGGCGAGCTGTACGAGTGCCCTGTCACGGTGGAAAACGAGCAGGGAATGCTGAAAGCCGTGGAGGACGTGAAAGCCCAGGGCTGCAACGCCCTGGTGGTGTTCCTGGGCAACTTCGGCCCCGAGACGCCGGAGACGCTGATTGCCCGGAATTTTGACGGCCCCTGCATGTTTGTGGCCGCCGCCGAGGGGGACGGGGACCTGATCAACGGACGGGGCGACGCCTACTGCGGAATGCTGAACTGCTCCTATAACCTGGGGATGCGGCATCTCAAGGGCTATATCCCCGAGTACCCCGTGGGCACGGCGGAGGACGTCGCCGGAATGATCGCCGAGTTTGTCCCCATCGCCCGGGCCGTTATCGGCGTGCGCAATCTGAAAATCATCACCTTCGGCCCCCGGCCTCAGGACTTCTTTGCCTGCAACGCCCCCATCAAAGGCCTGTACGAGCTGGGCGTGGAGGTGGAGGAGAACTCCGAGCTGGACCTGCTGGTGAGCTATAAAGAGCACGCCGGTGATCCCCGCATCCCGGCGGTCTGCGCGGAAATGGCCGCCGAGATGGGCGAGGGGCGCTACTACCCCGATCTGGGCGAGCGGATGGCCCAGTTTGAGCTGACGCTGCTGGACTGGGCGGAGAAGCATAAGGGGGCCCGGAAGTACGTGGCCTTCGCGGACAAGTGCTGGCCCGCGTTTCCCAGCCAGTTCGGCTTTGAGCCCTGCTATGTGAACTCCCGTCTGGTGAGCCGGGGCATCCCGGTTGCCTGTGAGGTGGACATCTACGGCGCGCTCAGTGAGTACATCGGCATGTGCGTTTCCGGGGACACGGTGACTCTGCTGGACATCAACAACTCCGTCCCCGCCCAGTTGTGGGCGGAGCAGATCAAGGGTAAGTTTGACTATCGGCTGACGGATACCTTCATGGGCTTCCACTGCGGCAACACCCCCGCCTGCAAGCTGTGCGCGGACCGGGC
>CAQXTN010000085.1:0-3104 GCA_948916585.1 uncultured Oscillibacter sp.
ACGAAAAAAGAGAGGCCCGGACACTTCCGGGCCTCTCTTTTTGTCAATGTCTCTCGCCCCGGTCGAAGGCCACCACCACCCGGCGGTTGGGGTCCATGCCGGTGGAGTAGGTAGTCACGCCCTCGAAATCCTGGAGGGCCGTGTGGATCACGTGCCGCTCATAGGCGTTCATGGGCTCCAGGGTGACGCTGCGGCGGAAGCGGACCACCTTGCCCGCCACCTTCCGGGCCAGGTGCTGGAGGCTCTGCTCCCGCTTGGCCCGGTAATTCTCCGCGTCCAGGTGGATGCGGACCCGGGCGCCGCCGCCCCGGTTCACGGCATAGCTGGTGATCTGCTGGATGGCGTCCAGGGTCTCTCCCCGGCGGCCGATGAGGCCTCCCAGGCCCTGCCCCTCCAGAATGACCTTATAGCGGCCCTTCTCCGGGAGATAGACCTTCACCTCCGCGGCGCTGTTCATGTGCTCCAGAAGTCCGGTGAGGAAGGCTTTGATGGCCGCGGCCTTCTCGTCGTCCACCTCTTCCCCCAGGGGGACGGGCTGGAAGGGCTCCTCCGCCGCCGGGGCGGGGCGCTCCTTCTTCTCCCGGGGGGGACGCTCCCGGCGCTCCGGGCGTTCCTTTTTCTCCAGGGCGGCGGGGCGGGGCTTGGGGGCCTCCTCCTGGACGGGCTTCGGCTTGGGCGCCGGGGCGGGCGGGGGAGGAAGGATTTCCTCTTCCTCCTCCGGGCCGTAGTACACGCGAATCTTTGCCGGGCAGGCGCCGAGACCTAAGAATCCGGACTTGGCCCGCTCCAGAACCTCCACGGACACGTCGTCCCGGTCCAGGCCCAGCTGGGCCAGGGCCTTGGAAATGGCCTCGTCCTCGTTCTTGCCCGTGACATCAATATAGTCTCTCATAACGGCTTCCACCTTTACGTTTCGTCATAGCGGTCCGGCTTATAGGCCCGGCCCCTGGCATAGGGCCTGTCCCCCACCCGTCCGGCCTCCGTGGTGGCGGACCCGGCCTTGGCGGCTTTGGCGGCCTTGGCCTCTCGGGCGGCCTTCTGCTTTTCCTTCAGGGTCTGCTTTTGGGCGGCCTGCTGGCGCTGCTGCTCCTGGAGGACCTTGGCCTCCTCCATCTTCCGCTTCCGCTCCGCCTGGCGGGCCTCATAGCGGGCGTTCTCCTCTTCCTCCAGCTTCTTGTTGAAGAAGGTGCCCATGAAGTACTCCTGCACGGCGGCAAAGGCGCTCTGGGCAATCCAGTATACGCCCAGGGCGGCGGGCATGGTAAAGGCGATATACACGGAGAACAGGGGCATGAACATCATCATGCGGTTGGCGCTGGCGGCGGATGGGTCCGTCTGGGGCTGGTGCTTCATGGTGATTTTGGTCATGAGCCACTGGCTGCCGCCGGCGATGATGGGAATGAGGATCAGCCCGATGGCGGCCCAGGTGAAGGTGAAGTGGGTGACCATGCTCCAGGGGTTGGCCGCCATGTCCAGCCCGAAGGAGGTGTAATTCATGTTGATCCACCCGTCCACCGTATTGCCAAGCTCCGGCATTTCGGAGACGACGGCCTTCACCAGATTGATTTGGCCATAGGGCAGGAGCTTGGTAAATCCGTCCTCGATGACGGGCATACCGTCTTTCATTTGGACGATGCTGGTGATGTCCATTCCGGCGTTGGTCACAGCGTCCACCATTTGCTGAACCACGTCCCGGCCCAGCATCATGAAGTGGGTGATGGGCTGGCGGATGATGGAGTACAGGGCCAGCAAAATGGGGAAGGGCAGCATGCTCCAAAGACACCCCGACATGGGGTTGACCCCCTCCTCGGCGTAGAGCTTTTGCATTTCCTCGCTTTGCTTGGCCTGGTTGTTGGCGTATTTCTTTTGAATCTCCTGGAGCCGGCCGGACATGCGGCTCATGCGCATCATGCTCTTTTTGGACTTCATCTGGAAGGGCACCATAATCAGCTTGACCACCAGGGTGAAGAGGACGATGGCCATACCGTAAGAGCCCGTCAGGTTGTAAAAGAGCCGGACCAGCCAGGCAAAGGGGATACAAATGAAGTATCCGATGGTTGAAAACATAGTTTGTTCCTCTCGTTTTGTTCAGTAGAGAAATCGGCGTTTCCCGTCAGGACGGAAAATCCTACGTCCCTTCTCCCTCGTCCCCCCGGGGGGAAGAGGGCGCGCGCAGGGGGGGACGCGGGTCCCCTCTTGAAAAGCGGCGGAAGGGAGGGCGCGGCTGAAATCCTCGCCGCCAGGCGGCGGGGACGGAATAGATCGGAAGTTCTTCCGCCGCCGGTACGGGGTCGTATCCACCCTTGTGGAAGGGGTTGCATCGGAGTATCCGCTTGAACGCGAGCCAGCTCCCCCTCACGGCCCCGTGCGTTTCCAGCGCCTCCAGGGCGTACTGGGAGCAGGTGGGGATGTAATTGCAGCACGGGGGACGAAGGGGCGAGACGCTTTGCCGGTAGAACTTCACCAGCCGGATCAAAACCCGCTTCATGGCTTGTCCCCCAGCAGTCCCAGCTTCCGGCTCAGGCGAAGGAAGCTGTCATTGAGCTCCTTCCACGGGGCGCTCAGCGTCCTGCCCCGGGCCACCAGGATGATGTCCCAGCCCTGGGAGAGCTGGGGGCTTGAAAGCCGGTAGACCTCCCGCAGGCGGCGGCGGGCCCGGTTGCGCTTCACGGCGTTCCCCAGCTTCACGGAGACGGTGACGCCCAGTCGGTTATGGCCCAGGCGGTTTTTCCGGCAGTAGAGCACCATGCTCCCCGCCACCGCCGACGCGCCCTTTTGATACAGGCGGCGGAACTCGTGATTTTTTTTCAGTGTCACGGCGGATTTCACCGTTCATCCCTCCCGGCCGGAGAACCAGTACAAGGGACGGAGGAATCCGAACAATTCCAGCCGCCCCTGTCAGGACTCGTGTTCAAGTGTCTCCTGCCGCTCAATAAGAGAGGCGGGCGCGGCCCTTGGCGCGGCGGCGGGCCAGAACCTTGCGGCCGTTGGCGGTGGCCATGCGCTTGCGGAAGCCGTGAACCTTCTGGCCATGGAGCTTCTTGGGCTGATAGGTACGTTTCGTTGCCATGCTGAGACACCTCCTGTCCATATTCCGTCCGCCC
>CAQXTN010000086.1:0-3000 GCA_948916585.1 uncultured Oscillibacter sp.
GGGAAGCGGGTATAATAAGCGTGTGGCGCAGGTTTCCCTGCTGTGCTGAGTGGGTGTGACACTCGTACAGGGCCGTTGGGTGCTCCTACACCCGGCGGCCTGCCGCTTTATGTTTCCAAGCTCATTGTACTCCGTTTCGGCGGAAATTGCAAGGGGCTTTGTGAAAAAACCAAAGGCGACCTCCCAAAACCGGCGGCCAAAAGGCGGCCGGTTTTGTTTTTTATTTGACGATTCCCCAAAACCGGAGTATAATAAAGGGGACCGGAAAGGAGGTCCCGTTATGAAAACCATCATCACCATCGGAAGGCAGTTCGGCAGCGGCGGCAAAGAAGCCGGTATCCGCGTGGCCAAGGAGCTGGGCATTCCCTTTTATGATAAGGAAATTCTCCAGGAGGCCGCCAAGAAAAGCGGCCTTTGTCAGAAGATCCTGGAGAACTTTGACGAGCGGCCCAAGAGCCTGCTCTACTCCATCGCGATGGACTCCTACATGTTCGCCCTTCCCGGCACCGGCGCGGGGGATTCTCTGGAGCAGCAGGTCTATCTCGCCACCTTCAACACCATCCGCCACATCGCGTCTCAGGGGCCCTGCGTCATCATCGGCCGCTGCGCGGACTATGCCCTGGCCGGGAACCCGGACCACCTCAGCATCTTCATCCACGCCCCCCTGGAGGACCGGGTCCGCCGGGTGGCCCAGCGGCAGAACCTCCCCCCCGAAAAGGCCAAGACCCTTATCAGCAAGACCGACAAGCGCCGGGCCTCTTACTATGAATACTACTCCTCACAGCGCTGGGGCGCGGTGGACAGCTATGACTTCTGTATCAACAGCAGCTTTTTGGGGCTCAGCGGCACGGTGGAGCTTATCCGGGCCATGGTGGAGCACAGGGAGCACCCCGTCCCCAGCCCCACGGAGACGGACCCCACAAGGACGTAAGCGCCCTTATCCAATGGAAGAACCTTCCACACCGCCCGGCGGTTTTCCATGCCGCCGGGCCTCTTTCCGCCCTGGGAAGCGGGTTAAAATCGGTCCGGCGGCGGGTTTGGAAAAATATTTTCCGATTTTCCCAAGTTAGTACTTCCCTCTTTTGGAAATCTTTGATATAATGACGCTCTAGTAAGGATATTCGGCTGCCTTCCACCTCGGCGAACCTTGTTCCGCGAAGCCGCAGCCATGATGGGAGGACTTTGTTATGGAGAAAATTTTGATCATTGACGACAGTCCTGTCCAAGCTAATTTTCTCAGCTCCATTTTGGACGGCGACTACGAAATTACCGTGGTCAACTCCGCTGAGGAGGGTTTGGCGCAGGCCAAGGTCGGGGACTATTCCCTCATTCTTCTGGATGTGATTATGCCGGACATCGACGGCTTTCAGCTTTTGAAAATGCTTCAGGAGGAGGTCGTCCTCCGGCGCACGCCGGTAATTCTCATCACCAGCCTCAACGACATTCAGCACGAGGAGCGGGGCCTAACCCTGGGGGCCGTGGACTACATAACCAAGCCCTTCCACCCCGGCATTGTCCGGGCCCGGGTGAACACCCACGTCAAGCTCTTCCAGTATTGGAGCCAGATCGAGCGGGAGGCCACGGTGGACCAGCTCACCGGCGTGCCCAACCGGCGGCGCTACGACGCCATCAGCGGCAAGCGCTGGCAGGACGCCATCCGCCTGGGGGCCCCCATTTCCATCTGCATGTTTGACATTGACAAGTTCAAGGTCTACAACGACACCTTCGGCCACCCCGCCGGGGACAAGGTGATCAAGGCCGTGGCCGAAACCGCCGCCTCCAAGCTCCGGCGGGGAACGGATTTCTTTGCCCGCTACGGTGGGGAGGAGTTCGTGGCCTTGATTCTGGGCGGGGGCTCGGAAGCCGATTTCGCCCACCTGCGGACCGTCCGTCAGGCGGTGGAGAATCTGCACATTCCCCACAATCCAGAGGTCTCTCCGTGGGTGACCATCAGCATTGGCGGCATCACCGTGCTTCCCAAGGTGGGGTCGACTTACGATACATATTTGAAAATGGCGGATACCATGCTCTATGACGCCAAGCGGTTTGGGCGGAACCAGGTGGTTTGGACCAACGAGCGGATGGAGCAACTGCGGGAAACGTAAAACGCTCCCCGCAGGGAGCGCGTAAAGGTAGGACCAGCGCCTGGAAGGTGGAGTTCCGACGCTGTTTCTATAGGGGAACGGAGGACCGGCTCAGGCCGGCCCTCCGCTTTTTGGGGGAAAGACGCTGCTGGGGTTTTACTTATAGAGCTCCGGCTTCTCCATGGTCTCCACTTTCAGGAATTGAGAGGTGCCCCGGGAGGCGTTCAGCGCGTCGCCCGCCACGCAGGCAACATAGCCGTCCCAAGAGGAGGGGCCAGTGAGCTTGCCGGCGTGGACGGACTCCACCCACTTGCAGAACTCGATGTCATACGCCTCGATGAAACGCTCCTTCCAGTCGGTCATGATGGGCATGGACTCGGCGGGATTCAGGCTGTCCCAGCCGGCGGGACGGGAGCGGCGGACCACGGCGTAGGGGTCGGGGAGCTTCACGGTGCCGTTTTCGCAGACCACCTCGCACAGGATGTCATAGCCATAGCCGTCGGCCACCTGGACCTCCACGTCGATGAAGCAGCCCTTCTTGGTCCGCATCAGCATGACCTGGGGGTTGTCATAGCCCTTGTCGGAGTTGGCGGACTGGCGGACCTTGACGCACTGGACGTCCTCATACTCGTCGTCCAGCAGCCACCGGCAGATGTCCAGCTCGTGGATGGCCACGTTGGTGACGCCGTTTTCGGTCTTGAAGCCCGGGCCCTGGGCAACGTTCCGGTGGCAGGCCTTGATCACCAGGGGCGCGCCGATCTCGCCGGAGTCGATAATCCGCTTCATCTCCGCGTAGCCCCGGTCATAGTGGCGCATGAAGCCCACCTGGACCAGCCGCTTGCCGATGGCCAGCTCCCGGTTGATGATCTCCTCGCAGTCCTTGGCGTTCTGGCTCAGGGGCTTCTCGCAGAAGCAC
>CAQXTN010000087.1:0-780 GCA_948916585.1 uncultured Oscillibacter sp.
GGGTGGGCTTGTCAAGCTCGCCGACGCCCCACTGCTTGCACAGCCAGCGGCCATAGAAAAGATAGCCGCAGACCAGCACGGCGACACTGATGATGAGAAGTACTAATCCGTTCATGAAAACACTCTCCCTCTTTCATGATTCTTGATGGCGGGGGCGAAGGCCCCCAGGGTCATTTGGAGCCGAAATTGGCCTCCAGGGTTTTGCGGGCTCCCCTCCCGGCTGGATTGGAGAGGAACGTCCGGGTAGAACATTCCATCGCGGCGACGTGATACTCCATCCAGCCATGGAGTGCCAGCCTGTAGTTCTTGTGGAAGCGGATCTTTTTCAAGACCTTCTTCGCCTCCGGGTCGATGGTCTCCGCCAAGACCACCAGGGTGACGAAGGAGCTCATGTGCTCCTTGTGGGGGTGAATGGCGGCCAGACCCGCCTTGAGCGTCCGCTCCGTCAGGGCCTTGGCCCCGACCGCGTCCAGGTGCTCCGCCACGTGGAAATAGGTGTAGTCGTGCTGCTCCGTGGCGTAAAACTGCTTATCCCGGCGGACCAGGTAATGCTCATCCCGGAGGAAGTAGTGGGCCATGGCGGGAAAACGGCCGCCCTCCTCCGTCTCCACGTCCTTCGTGAGGTCGTAGTTGTGGGAATAAGCGTTCAGCAGCTTCTCAAAGCACTCCTGGGGGGTTCTCTCCATACCATCCTCCGCTTCATCCGTTGGGCCCGCCGTTTCCAAGAGGAAACGGCGGGGAAGGGGGAGCGGTGGAATGGCAGCGAAGATGAATGAGGAA
>CAQXTN010000087.1:790-2936 GCA_948916585.1 uncultured Oscillibacter sp.
GCCGGGGAAGGGGGCGCCCCCTTCCCAGGAGTCCTGAAAGAACCCCAGCTTGCGAACGCATTATACACCCTCCCCAGCCATTTGTTAAGAGGGTTTGAACAAATTTGTGTACAATTTGTGAATGGCCCCCGGGTAATTGTGGGTTTTGCCAAGAGGGATTGGGAAAACCCGGAACCGCGAACATCAAAACCGACAATTTTCCGACGCTTTCTTTGTTTGTTTTGACGGACGGTTTGGTAATCTTGTCCCCGGCGGGGGGACAGCCTCAGTCCTGGAGGGTGTTGATCAAATGCTTCATATGGATGCTCATGGCGCAGCGGGCCCCCTCCTCGTCCCGCTTGAGGAGGAAATCCAGAATGGTCCGGTTGTCCCCCAGGGCGATGTCCTGCATCCGCTGGCGGCTGGGGGAGATTTGCAGAATCTCATCCACGGCGCTGTTGATGATGGGGTACAGCCGCCGCATATACTCGTTGTGGGAGGCCTTGATGATGGCCCAGTGGAACTCCTGGTCCGCCAGGGGCCAGTTGCCCCCCTCGGCGGCGATGCGCTCCACCCGCTCCGCCTTTTTTCGGATCTGCTCCAGCTCCTCGTCGCTGGCCCGCCGGCAGGCCAGCGCCACGGTGGCGGGCTCGAAAATCAGCCGCATCTCAAAAAGGTCCTTGGCCCGGACCCGGGAGCGGACCCCCGCCAGGGCAGTTAAGTCCATCCCCGGGGCGGGGAGGCTCTCCGCCACGAAGGTGCCCTTTCCCCGGCGGATGTCCAGCACCCCCTGGGCAACCAAAAAGGAGATGGCCTCCCGCAGGGTGGTGCGGCTGACCCCCATGGCCCCGCTGAGCTCGTTTTCGTTGGGCAGCTTGCTGCCGGGGGGATAGCGGCGCTCCTCCACAATCCACTCATAAAGCCGGTCCGCCGTCTGCTCGGACAGCTTGGCGCGTTTGCCTTCCATGTAGACTCCTCCATCCTCCGGCGGACCCGCCGGGCGCGTGTTGCGTTCATCAGAAATTTACTGTAAGAGTACTATACCGCCTTTTGCCGGAAAAAACAAGAAGGCTCTTGACAGCCTATGTAATTTAGTATAAAATGACATCATACAACGCAAGAAAATACCAGACAACTTGCGCACGATTTCCTGGAAGGAGGGGTCCTCTTGACCGTCCTGGAGCGCTTTCCCCACCGCCTGACCCTGGTCACCGGGCACTACGGCACGGGAAAGACCGAATTTTCCGTGAACCTGGCCCTGGCCCTGGCGGAGGCGGGGGAGCGGACGGCCCTGGCGGATCTGGACATTGTAAACCCCTACTTCCGCGGCCGGGAGCGCCGGGAGCTGCTGGAGGCGGCGGGCGTCCGGCTCATCGCCACGTCCCAGGCTCTGGCGGACGCGGACGTGCCCGCCCTC
This sequence comes from uncultured Oscillibacter sp., assembly GCA_948916585.1. Taxonomy (GTDB): domain Bacteria; phylum Bacillota; class Clostridia; order Oscillospirales; family Oscillospiraceae; genus Oscillibacter. The sequence goes on from CAQXTN010000087.1 coordinate 2,187, forward strand.
CCGGCGGAGCTCCACGCCCTGCTGGAGGACCGGACGGTCCGGGGAGTGCTGGACATCGGCGGGGACCCCTCCGGGGCCCGGGTGCTGGCCCGCTACCGGCCCAGAATCGTGAAGGAGGATTACCAGCTCCTCTATGTGGTCAACGCCGCCCGCCCCGAGGTCCGCACGGCGGAGCGCGGCGTGGAAGTCCTCCGGGCCATCGAGACGGTGACGGGCCTTGCCTGCACGGGGCTTGTGAACAACACCCACCTCTGCGGCGAGACCACAGCGGAGGATATCCGGGAGGGCGCGGCCCTGGCGGGGGAGGTCTCCCGCCTGACGGGGATTCCGGTGGCCTGTCATGCGGCGGAGTCCCGGTTCCGGGAAGCGCTGAAGGACCTGGACCCCTTCCCCATTGAGATTCGGATGAAGAAACCCTGGGAATAAAATTGGCAATTTATATAGAGGAAAGGAGATTTTGCGCCATGGCAATCCACCTCACCTTCCGCCAGGACCGCTGCAAGGGCTGCGGGCTCTGCGTGGCCGTCTGCCCCAAGCACATTTTGGCCCTGGAGGGCGGCACCAACGTGAAGGGCTACCATCCGGCGTCCTGCACGGACGAGGCCGCCTGCATCGGCTGCGCCAGCTGCGCGAAGATGTGCCCCGATTCCATCATTACCATCGAAAAAGACTGAAAGGAGCCGGTCCCATGAAACGAGAAATCTGGAAGGGCAGCGAGGCCATCGCTGAGGCCGCCATCCGGGCGGGCTG
>CAQXTN010000088.1:0-2183 GCA_948916585.1 uncultured Oscillibacter sp.
GGCCCATGTGGGACACATCGAAGAGGCTGCAGGCGTGGCGGGTATACAGATGCTCCGCCACGATGTCGGTGGGGTACTTGATGGGCATTTCCCATCCGCCGAAATCCACCATGGTAGCGCCGGCCGCCACGTGGACGTCGTAGAGCTGGGTACGCTTGAGGTCGCTCATAGTTTGCCCTCCTGATAAAAATTTGGGGGATGCTGAAAAAAGGAATAAAAAAGCAGGGCGCAGCAAGTCCGCATGCGCCTCTGTTGTTTCACCTGAGAGATTCCGCACCGCCGCGTTCGCGGCGGAGGTTGCCCCGTCGGCGCGCCGCAGGGCGGTGTTCCGTCCCGGCGCTTTCCAGATCTCGTCCCCATCCAGTCCCTGGTGCCTGAGAGAGTGCGGCAATGCTCCTTCGGCGCCGCGCCCGGGGCGCGGTCTCTCCTGGATCGTTCATCCGTCTATATGCACTTGCGGCCTGTTTCTATTCCATAGGATACCAGCCGCGCCCCCGTCTGTCAAGGCTGTATCGCATTTTTTGCGGGGAAAACGGCGCGCTTATGGCCTTGCGGGGACGGCGGGTTTCTGCTATAATGCCAGTTGCGATAAAAAGCGGCCGCCGTCCCGCCCCGGCGGAGGCCATCATCCTGACGTTTTGGAGCTGAATACCATGTTATTTGATACGCACGCCCATTATGACGCGGAAGAATTTTCCCAGGACCGGGACGCGGTCCTGGACGGCCTGCCCGCCCGGGACGTCTCCCTGGCGGTAAATCCAGGCTGCGACGTGCCCTCCTCCCGGATGGCGGTGGAGCTGGCCCGCGCCTGGCCGTTCCTCTATGCTGCGGTGGGCTATCACCCGGAAAACTGCGGGCCCTACGATCCGGCGGAGCTGGACCTCTTCCGAGCCTGGGCGAAGGACCCCAAGGTCGTGGCCATCGGGGAGATCGGCCTGGACTACTACTGGGAGGAGAATCCCCCGAGAGAGCACCAGCAACGGGTCTTCCGGGATCAGATGGCTCTGGCGGAGGAGCTGGACATGCCGGTGATCGTCCACGACCGGGAGGCCCACGCCGACAGCCTGGCGGTGGTGCGGGAATTTCCCAGGGTCCGGGGGGTGTTCCACTGCTTTTCCGGCAGCGCGGAGATGGCCAGGGAGCTGGTCAAGCTGGGGTGGATGGTCTCCTTTACCGGTGTGCTGACCTATAAGAACGCCCGCAGGGCGGTGGAGGCCGCCCAGGCGGTCCCGCTGGACCGGATCATGATCGAGACGGACAGCCCCTATATGGCCCCGGTACCCCATCGCGGAAAGCGGAACGACTCCGGATATGTCCGGCATGTCTGTGAAAAGCTGGCAGAGATCAAGGGGATATCCTTCGAGGAGTGTGCCCGGATCACGCTGGAGAACGGAAAGCGGTTTTATGGCATTTCATAAGACGGGGCCTATTTCAGATCCTCCAGCCCAGCCTTGCAGAAGCTCTTGAAGTATTGATAGTAGGGTTCCAGGAAGTTGTATCCATCGACCAGGGTGTCCACCAGTTCGGGGGAAAACAGCGCCTCGTCCGCCGGACAGTACCGGCCCACGGAGATGTCCTTTTTGTTGTACCATTCCGCCAGCAGGGGGGTGGACTCGCCTTTTTTGCGGGCGTAGTCCTTGCCCTGGACGGCGAAGCGGCCATCTTTGTTGAGCCTGCGGACCAGTTTCTCTGCCCGTTTGGGGTCCTGGTCCATGTCCCGGCGCATGGCGGCCAGGGTCTGGGCGTCGGCGTTCCAGAAGCCCACGCCGTAGCTCCATTCCTCCGGCGTGATCTCGAACCAGAACACGGGCTGACGGCTCCAGATGTCGTTTTCCGGACGGATGGTGAGCCAGAGGTGGTCCTTGTAGGGGCCTTGCCCGTGGAGGCGGCGGGCGTCCCTATAGATGCGGCAGACATGGAGGTTCAAGTTCAGTTTGGGGTGCTTGTCCATGAATTTGTCATAGACTTCTTTTCCCAGTTCCATGGTGGGGGTATAGAGGTGGGTCAGATAGTCCTGCTTGTGGGCCATGAACCAGTCGCGGTCGTTGTTCAGGCGGATGCCCCACATAAAATCAAAGGTTTTTTCTGAGTAGCCGGTAAACATGACAGTTCCTTTCTGCGGCCCTGCGGGCCGCTTCTCGCTTTTATTTTTATGTTACCCCGGGGGCTTCTCGCCCCCGGAC